>NZ_JBGMNK010000021.1:0-64433 GCF_051336905.1 Pantoea sp. C8B4 | reverse complement strand
TGCGGGAATAGCTCAGTTGGTAGAGCACGACCTTGCCAAGGTCGGGGTCGCGAGTTCGAGTCTCGTTTCCCGCTCCAGATTTTCATATTCACTAATGTTATTTGCTCTCGGGCGTAATCAGACTTAAAACTGCTGCAGTCTTTATCGATCTTATGCGGCCTGTTTTTCTTTCTGGAAATTTTACGTACCGCATTAGCACCAATGATGCCTGTAGTCTGTTGCAGTTATCTTACAGGTTATCCACAATGCGCCTGCAACGTGCTGACGGCGTTTTACCCTATCTGCAAAACTGTTTTAAACAGAGTTATCCACAAGCTCTGGACAAGCCCCTGCACGCTAAACTCTACATTAATGTTTACAGTAATTGCCTAAATAATTGTTTTTATTGTACTTATAGGTATTTCAGTCTGTGAATAGTCTTGCTAGACGATATAACGATCCCCGTCACTATTCGGCTCTATAATTTTATTCACAGCATGTGGAAAAGGATTTTATCCTGCGCGATTGGTCAATCACGCATCACGGACCAGGCCTTTCTCGACGGCGCGCACTAAGCGCTGTTTCTTCGCGGGCTGAACCTCTATCCCCTGTGTTGCTCGTTTCTGTAACTGCTGCGCGATGGCCCAGTCAATATGCTCATCCAGCATGGCGTGTTCACCACTACGCATTTGCAACGCCGCCAGATTATCTTCTGCCCAAGGCGCATTGCCCAATGCCACTGCGATGTTCCTCAGCCAGCGCAAGTGGCCGATGCGACGAATTGCCGAGCCTTCCGTGACACGCAAGAATTTCGCTTCGTCCCACTGAAAAAGATCCACCAAAGGTGGCGCGTGCAGCACCGCGCGCGGTGAGAAATCATCTTCATCGGTTAACTGACCGTAACGATTCCACGGACAGATAAGCTGGCAATCGTCACATCCGTAGATGCGGTTACCAATCAGCGGGCGGAACTCTTCCGGTATCGCGCCTTCGAGTTCGATGGTGAGATAGGAAATACAGCGCCGCGCGTCAACCACATAAGGCTCAACGATGGCGGAAGTAGGGCAAATAGTGATGCAGGCGACACAGCGACCGCACTGTTCTTCCTGTGGCTGATCGACGGGCAGCGGCAAATCAATCAGCAACTCGCCGAGAAAGAACCAGGAACCGGCTTCGCGATTGAGAATGAGCGAGTGTTTACCGGTCCAGCCCAGGCCTGCTTTGGCGGCAATCGGGCGCTCGAGAATCGGTGCGGAATCGACAAATGGGCGGAAATTGAGTTCGCCACAATGCGCCTGGATCATCTCTCCAAGCTTTTTCAGTCGATTGCGCAATACTTTGTGATAATCGCGGCCCAGCGCATAGCGGCTGACATAACCCAACTGGGGATTTTTTAAGGTGCTGGCAAACGCTGCTTTCGCGGGAAGATAGTTCATGCGCACGCTGATCACGCGCAGTGTGCCGGGCAGGAGTTCGTGTGGGCGGGCACGCATCATACCGTGACGCGCCATCCAGTCCATCTCTCCGTGATACTGCTTCTCCAGCCAATCCTGTAATTTGGGCTCTTCAGCGCTGAGATCGGTATCGCAAATACCAACCTGCTGAAAGCCAAGTTCGCGCCCCCACAGTTTAATTTGGTGGGCAAGCTGTTGAAGATCGAGAGGGTATGACATGAGAAACCAGGCAATTGAAGCAAACCCGCGCAGTTTACCACACTCTGTCTGGCCTGCGCAGGCGATAGGGCAACTGGAGCGCGATGCGGCGGATAGCCTGGGTTTGACCTTATACGAATTGATGCTGCGCGCCGGGCAGGCGAGCTATGAGCGAGTGCGGGCACAGTGGCCGCAGGCGCAGCACTGGCTGATTCTCTGCGGACAGGGTAATAACGGGGGCGATGGCTATGTGGTGGCGCGGCTGGCACAGGCGGCGGGATTGCGCGTCACATTGCTGGCGTGCAGCGGCAATAAACTCTTGCCGGAAGAAGCACAGCAGGCGCAAGAAGCCTGGCTGGCGGCGGGGGGGGTGATACATGCCTCGGATGCGTCATGGCCGCAAAACATTGATGTGATCGTTGATGCATTGCTCGGTACTGGCATCAATCGTGCGCCAGCCGCACCTTACGCTGAATTGATTGATCTGGCCAATGCACATGCCGCGCCCATCTTCGCGATTGATATCCCATCGGGATTGGATGCCGCCACTGGCACCCCGCCTGGCAACGCCATCAACGCGGATGTCACCCTGAGTATGATTGTGCTGAAACCGGGATTGTTGACCGGTAAAGCTCGCGATCACGTGGGCCGGTTACATTGTGATGCGCTAGGGCTGAACACCTTCCTCGCAGGCGAGACGGCCCCCATTCAACGCTACGATGCGGCTGATCTGGCGCATTGGCTGAAACCACGAAAAGCCACTTCGCACAAAGGCGACCATGGACGTTTAGTGGTGGTGGGAGGGGATACTGGCACCGCTGGGGCAATCCGAATGACGGCAGAAGCAGCGCTGCGCAGTGGTGCTGGGCTTGTGCGCGTGCTCACGCATGAAGATAATATCGGCCCGATTCTGACGGCACGGCCGGAGCTCATGGTCGATGCGTTAGGTGAAGAAACGCTGGAACAAGCCCTGCAATGGGCTGACGTGATCGCTATCGGACCCGGACTGGGACAACGCGATTGGGCTCAGAAGGCACTGAAAAAAGTCGCGGCCAGTGAAAAGCCGATGCTTTGGGATGCTGATGCGCTTAACCTGCTGGCAATCAAGCCGGATTACCGTCAGAATCGCATCATTACTCCGCATCCTGGCGAGGCCGCACGACTGTTAGGCGTTAAGACCAGTGAGGTCGAGCGCGATCGCTTACAGGCGGCACAAACGCTGGCAAAACGCTATGGCGGGGTGGTGGTGCTGAAAGGCGCAGGCACGATCGTGGCCAGCGCGGCAGGTGACATCGCGATTGCGGATGTAGGCAATGCGGGGATGGCATCCGGCGGCATGGGCGATGTACTGAGCGGTATCATTGCGGCCATGCTGGGCCAGAAACTGACTTTACTTGAGGCAGCCTGCGCGGGCTGTGTCGCACACGGTGCAGCGGCAGATGCGGTTGCCCGGCAGCGCGGTACGCGCGGCATGTTAGCCACTGATTTGTTCGAACTGCTGTGGCAGTTTGTTAATCCAGAGATGATCCAACAATAAAGCATGAAGACCTGTGTTATCCCTTTGCCCGATGAGGCGGCAACCCTAAATCTGGGTGCGCAACTGGCCCGCGTTTGCAGCAGCGCGTTGGTGATCTATCTTTATGGCGATCTCGGCGCCGGTAAAACCACGTTTAGCCGCGGCTTTTTGCAGGCGCTTGGCCATCAGGGTAATGTCAAAAGCCCAACTTATACGCTGGTGGAGCCGTACGAACTCGGCTCACGCACCCTGTATCACTTCGATCTTTATCGCCTGGCCGATCCTGAAGAGCTGGAGTTTATGGGTATCCGCGATTACTTCAGCGGGGATGCATTGTGTCTGGTCGAATGGCCGCAGCAGGGAGCCGGCGTATTGCCCGAACCCGATCTGGCATTGACGCTGCGCTACGTGGACGCGGCGCGAGAAGCGGAGATCTGCGCGGTATCTGCGGTGGGTGAAACGTTGCTGGCTCAGTTCCAGCAAGGCAGGGAATCGGCATGACCGCATGGATGAAAGGGATTGTGCTGGCTGCGCTCTGTATCGTTTCTGCTTCTGCGTTATCTGCCACCTTGTCAGATATCAAAGTCGATAACGGCGACAGCCAGGCAACCGTCACGCTGAGTTTTAATGGTCAACCCGTGTATGGTTTCTTCCCGCTGCATAATCCCAATCGTGTGGTGCTGGATATTCGGCAAAGCGGCGCGATTAAGGGCTTACCGCTGAACTTTAGCGGCGAAAATATCGTACAACGTATTCGTAATAGCCAGCCGAAAGACAAACAGAGTATTCGTTTGGTGTTCGAACTGACCCAGGCGGCACACACGCGTGCCAGCACCCAACGTGACGGCAATCAGTATCGCGTGGTGTTTACCATTCGCGGTACGCAACCGGCAAAACGCAGCACTGCTGCCGCACCGGTGACCACCGCCCGCCAAAGCGAAAGTGCCGCGAATCCGTTTAATGCCAATCCGGTGACCACCGTCACCAGCAGCAACACCACGGTACGTCCGGGTGGCGCCGTTTCACGCAATGACACGGTGATTGTGGCGATTGACGCCGGCCACGGTGGTCAGGACCCCGGCGCATCGGGCCAGCACGGCCTGCACGAGAAGAACGTCACCATTGCCATTGCGCGCAAACTGAAAGCGCTGATGGATCAGGACCCGATGTTTAAGCCCGTGCTGACGCGAAACGGCGATTACTTTATCTCGGTGATGGGTCGTTCCGAGGTGGCGCGAAAAGAGAATGCCAACTTACTGGTATCGATTCACGCCGATGCCGCGCCTAATCATTCGGCGACCGGCGCATCCGTTTGGGTGTTGTCAAACCGTCGTGCCAATAACGAAATGGCGAACTGGCTGGAACAGAAAGAGAAGCAGTCCGAATTGCTGGGCGGTGCCGGTGATTTACTGGCAAACAGCCAGGCTGATCCTTACTTAAGCCAGGCGGTACTGGATCTGCAATTCGGTCATTCACAGCGCGTTGGCTATGATGTTGCGGTGAAAGTGTTGCAGCAACTGCGCGGAGTGACGCCGTTGCACAAACGTTTACCGGAACATGCCAGCTTAGGCGTGTTGCGTTCCCCGGATATCCCTTCTTTACTGGTTGAGACTGGCTTTATCAGTAACGCGGCGGAGGAGCGGCTGCTTGGCAGCAGCGCGTATCAGGAGAAAATTGCTCAGTCGATCTATAAAGGACTGCGCAACTATTTCCTCGCGCATCCGCTGCAATCCATCCCAAAGGAGGAAAACCGGCCGCTGGACAGCGCACCAGCGGTTAGCGTGGCCAGCAACCCGGCAACCGGAACCGTGCAATACACTGGCGCGACGCAGCGCCATACGGTGACACGCGGTGAGACGTTGTCAGGTATTGCCGCCAAATACGGTGTCAGCATGGCAACCCTGCGTGACCTCAATAGCCTGAAGCGCGATGTGGTGTGGGTCGGGCAACGTTTGAAAGTCCCGGCAAAATCGGGCGTTAGCGTGACCGCTGCAAGTCGTCCTACCCGACACAAAGTGGTACGCGGTGATTCACTCACTGGGATTGCCGCTCATTATGGTGTCAGCCCCAAAGCCATCATGCAGGCGAATAATATGAAGTCGAGCAACGTGATGCTGGGGCAAAACTTAAAGATTCCACAATCCTGATTGCTGGCGCTGCGGCGCCAGTCTGCTTAAAGGATCACCACCATGCCAATACAGATTTTACCGCCGCAGCTGGCGAACCAGATTGCCGCCGGCGAAGTGGTTGAGCGCCCGGCATCGGTCGTAAAAGAGCTGGTGGAAAACAGTCTTGATGCCGGCGCGACGCGCATTGACGTTGATATCGAAAAAGGCGGCGCGAAGTTGATTCGCATCCGCGACAACGGTTGTGGCATCGCCAAAGCCGAACTGGCCATGGCATTGGCTCGCCATGCCACCAGTAAAATTGCTTCGCTGGATGATCTTGAGGCGATTATGAGCCTCGGTTTTCGCGGCGAAGCCCTCGCCAGTATCAGTTCGGTTTCTCGCCTCACGCTAACTTCTCGCACCGCGGATCAACACGAAGCCTGGCAAGCCTATGCGGAAGGACGTGATATGGATGTCACGGTGAAACCTGCTGCACATCCTGTCGGGACGTCGCTGGAAGTGCTCGATCTGTTTTACAACACCCCGGCGCGGCGCAAGTTCATGCGCACTGAGAAGACCGAATTTACCCATATTGATGAAGTGATTCGCCGTATCGCGCTGGCGCGCTTTGACGTGGCAATTTCGCTGACCCACAACGGCAAGATGATTCGCCAGTATCGCGCCGTGGATCAGGAAGCGCAGCGTGAACGCCGTCTTGGCGCCATTTGTGGCACCCCCTTTATGCAGCATGCTCTGCGCATTGACTGGCAACATGACGATCTGGCGTTACGTGGATGGGTGGCCGATCCCGCCGGGTCACGTCAGGTCACAGACCTGCAATATTGCTACGTCAATGGACGCATGATGCGTGACAAGCTGATCAACCATGCGATTCGGCAGGCGTATCAGACGCAGTTGGGGGAAGATCAACAGCCCGCTTATGTGCTCTATCTGGAGATCGATCCCCATCAGGTGGATGTCAACGTTCATCCCGCCAAGCACGAAGTGCGTTTTCATCAGTCACGACTGGTGCATGATTTCATCTGGCAAGGCGTGATGAGCGCTTTGCAGGCGAGCCGTGTCGCAGAGTTGCCCATCGCGCATGCGGAAGAGCCCGCGCCGAAGTGGCAACCAGAGAACCGACAGGCTGCGGGGACGAATCATTTTGCGCAACCGGCGAGCACACCACGCAGTAGCACCAGCTCCATCAGCAGCGGTGCGGCTGCGGCGGGAACACACGCGGGTTGGCAGAATAAAGAGCCGGTCTATCGCGCACGTGAAGGTGCTGCTTATCAGCAGCTCATGAAAACGCCTGCGGCCGACACGCCTCGCGCCGCCGCGCCGCAACCGGCACCTGTGCGTCAACCTGAAGCACGAGAAGCGCCGTTGGCCGCACATGCACAAAGTTTTGGTCGCGTGCTGAGTGTGATGCATGAGCAATATGCGCTGTTAGAACGCGGCCCACAGTTACAGTTGTTGTCACTCAGTGTGGCCTCACGCTGGCTGAAACAGGCCCAGTTACAACCGGGAGAAGAGGGCTTAAAACCCCAACCTTTACTTATTCCGGTGCGGCTGAAAATTGCCAAAGAAGAGTTGAATGTAATCGATACTCAGGGCGCACTGTTAGGGCTGATGGGCATTGATTTACAACGAGAAGGTCAGCACGTCACCTTGCGCGCTGTCCCTTTACCGTTACGCACACAAAATTTACAAATCTTGATTCCAGAACTGTTAGGCTATCTCGCCCGGCAGCAAGAGGTTTCTGCATCGGCGCTGGCCCAATGGCTGGCACGTCGTGATGATGCAGAAAACGCTCACTGGAATCACTCGCAGGCGATTGCACTGTTGGCAGAGCTCGAACGACTTTGCCCGCACTTGCTTAAATCGCCGCCTTCAGGTCTGTTACAGACCATTGAGATTGAGAGCGCGATAAACGCGTTGAAGCATGAGTGAACTAAACCAGGCTAGCCGGCCTAAGGCAATTTTTTTGATGGGGCCTACTGCCTCCGGTAAGACGGCATTAGCGATTTCGCTGCGTCAGCAACTTCCGGTGGAACTTATCAGTGTTGACTCTGCCTTAATCTATCGCGGGATGGATATTGGCACGGCGAAACCGTCGGCAGAGGAGTTAGCACTGGCGCCCCATCGTTTGCTGGACATTCGCGATCCAGCGGAAGCGTATTCCGCTGCTGAGTTTCGTCGCGATGCGCTGGCAGAAATGGCGGAGATTACTCAAAAGGGTAAGATTCCGTTGCTTGTTGGTGGAACCATGCTCTACTTCAAGGCGTTGCTTGAAGGATTGTCGCCGTTGCCCTCGGCCGATCCCGAGGTGCGTCAGCAGATAGAGCAAATGGCGGCGGAGAAAGGGTGGGATGCCCTGCACCGCCAGCTGTGTGAAATCGATCCGGTCGCCGGTAGTCGTATTCATCCGAATGATCCGCAGAGACTTTCGCGAGCACTGGAAGTTTTTTTTATTTCGGGTAAAACTTTAACGGAACTGACAAAAACATCCGGCGAAGCGTTACCCTACGACGTGTACCAGTTTGCTATCGCTCCGGCGAATCGTGAACTGATACATCAACGCATTGCGTTGCGTTACGACCAGATGCTAGCGTCAGGATTTGAAGCGGAGGCTCGTGAACTGTTTGCACGAGGTGATTTGCATACGGATATGCCTTCCATTCGTTGTGTAGGTTATCGCCAGATGTGGTCTTATCTCTCTGGTGAAATCGATTACGACGAAATGGTTTATCGGGGAATTTGCGCCACCCGGCAGCTCGCTAAACGCCAGATGACCTGGTTACGTGGCTGGCCCAACGTCCACTGGTTAGACAGTGACGAGCCAGAATTAGCCCGTAATGCGGTGCTTCAGGTAGTTAGTGCGTAGCAGGGACGATTGTGTACAATTGGTCTGTTATCGTGCGCAAATTTTTACGCAGTTTTTCTGAACCACGGTTCTTAAAGTAACAAACAACAAGCATATAAGGAAAAGATAGAATGGCTAAGGGGCAATCATTACAAGACCCGTTTTTGAACGCATTGCGTCGTGAACGTGTACCGGTTTCGATCTATTTGGTGAATGGTATTAAGCTGCAAGGACAAATTGAATCCTTTGATCAGTTCGTCATTCTGTTGAAAAACACGGTTAGCCAGATGGTGTACAAGCACGCCATCTCTACAGTGGTTCCTTCTCGTCCGGTTTCACACCATAGCAACAACCCGGGCGGTAGCGGTGGCAGCAGCAATTACCACCATAGCGGAAGCAACCAGGGCGCTCAGTCGCAGCCACAACAAGACGGCGATAACGCAGAATAATTTTGCGCTGCCGTAAAGCCAGGGCTGGGGAGCGAAAGCGTTTTCCCGTCCTGGTTATTTTATTTTAGCGAGGTTATAGCTTGTTTGACCGTTATGATGCCGGTGAGCAGGCCGTACTGGTACACATCTGGTTCTCCCAAGACAAAGAGCTGGAAGATTTGCAGGAGTTCGAAACTCTTGTCTCTTCTGCGGGCGTCGAAGCGCTGCAAGTCATTACGGGCAGCCGTAAAGCGCCACATCCCAAATATTTTGTCGGTGAAGGAAAGGCAGTTGAAATTGCCGATGCGGTGAAAGCGAGTGGAGCATCGGTCGTATTATTCGATCATGCCTTATCGCCTGCCCAGGAACGTAATCTCGAGCGAGTGTGTGAATGTCGCGTTGTCGACCGCACTGGCTTAATTCTCGATATTTTTGCTCAGCGCGCCCGTACCCATGAGGGTAAATTACAGGTCGAGCTGGCACAGTTGCGCCACATGGCAACCCGTTTGGTGCGTGGATGGACGCACCTTGAGCGCCAAAAAGGCGGTATTGGTTTGCGTGGTCCCGGTGAAACGCAGCTGGAAACGGACCGCCGCTTATTGCGTAATCGCATTAGTCTCATCCTTTCTCGCCTTGAGCGTGTAGAGAAGCAGCGCGAACAGGGCCGACAAGCACGCGCCAAAGCCGATGTGCCGACCGTTTCGCTGGTGGGATACACCAACGCCGGCAAATCTACCCTGTTCAATGCGGTGACGTCAGCCAATGTGTATGCGGCCGATCAGCTGTTTGCGACCCTCGATCCGACACTGCGTCGCCTGAATGTGGCAGACGTGGGTGAGGTGGTTTTAGCGGATACCGTTGGGTTTATTCGCCACTTACCGCATGATTTAGTGGCGGCCTTTAAAGCCACACTGCAGGAAACACGTCAGGCGACGCTCTTGCTGCACGTGATTGACGCTGCCGATTTACGCGTCAACGACAACATCGACGCTGTTAATGAAGTATTGGCAGAAATCGAATCGGATGAAATTCCCACGCTGTTGATTATGAATAAAATCGACATGCTGGACGGTTTTGTGCCGCGTATTGATCGTGATGAAGAGAATAAGCCGACACGCGTCTGGCTTTCTGCTCAGAGCGGTGAAGGTCTACCCTTACTTTGGCAGGCGCTGTCTGAACGCTTAGCCGGTGAAATTGCGCAGTATGATTTACGTCTGCCGCCAGAAGCGGGCCGTTTGCGCAGCCGCTTCTACCAACTGCAGGCGATTGAGAAAGAATGGAATGAAGATGATGGTTCTGTAGGTATGCATGTGCGATTGCCGATCGTTGACTGGCGTCGTTTGTGCAAACAGGAGCCGTCATTAGCCAGTTATATTGTTTGATATTGCCCTAACGCCTTTACCCAACTTATTGAAAAATGCAGTGATGATTGCTGTGAGCCGCAAATTAGCAGGTTATACCCGACTATTTCGGATTTCAGCATGGCGGCAACTGAGTGAATCTTCGGGCACTTACGTCAGTCAATGACTGGAGTGCGCGAAGACAGCCAACGCAGCTGCAATTCGCAAGAGAAGGGTAAAAAACGTAAATACAATAAATGGAGTAGAGACATGGCGTGGAATCAGCCCGGAAATAACGGACAGGACCGCGACCCGTGGGGAAGCAGCAATAATCAAGGCGGCAACTCTGGGGGAAATAAGGGAGGGCGCGATCAGGGGCCTCCTGATCTGGATGATATCTTCCGTAAGCTGAGTAAAAAACTCGGCGGACTGGGCGGTGGCAAACAGAGTGACAACAACGGCCAGCGCGGCGGCGGTAGCGGTGGCAAACTGGTTGGCATCGTTGCCGTAGCTGCAGTGGTCATCTGGGCTGCCAGCGGTTTCTACACCATTAAAGAAGCAGAACGTGGGGTTGTGACTCGTTTTGGTAAGTTCAGCCATCTGGTTGAGCCGGGCCTGAACTGGAAGCCAACCTTTATCGATCAGGTGCGTGCCGTTAACGTTGAAGCGGTGCGTGAGCTGGCTGCTTCTGGCGTAATGCTGACTTCGGACGAAAACGTGGTGCGCGTGGAAATGAACGTGCAGTACCGCGTAACCAATCCTGAGCAGTATTTGTACGCGGTTACCAGCGCTGACGACAGTTTGCGTCAGGCCACCGACAGTGCACTGCGCGGGGTGATTGGTCGTTCTACCATGGACCGTATCCTCACTGAAGGTCGTACCGTGGTGCGTAGCGAGACGCAACGTGAGCTGGATGAAACCATCCGCCCTTACAACATGGGGATTACGCTGCTTGACGTTAACTTCCAGGCGGCACGTCCACCGGAAGAAGTGAAGGCCTCGTTTGACGATGCCATCGCCGCACGTGAAAACCGCGAGCAGTATGTGCGTGAAGCAGAAGCTTATTCGAATGAAGTGCAGCCGCGTGCGAACGGTCAGGCGCAGCGTATTCTGGAAGAGGCCCGTGCATACAAAGAGCGCACGGTGTTAGAAGCGCAGGGTGAAGTGGCACGCTTTGCTTTACTGCTGCCGGAATACAAAGCCGCACCGCAAATCACCAAAGAGCGTCTGTATATCGAAAGCATGGAACGTGTGCTGAGCCATACGCGCAAAGTTCTGGTTAACGACCGTGGTAACAGCCTGATGGTGCTGCCGCTGGATCAACTGATGCGTGGTGGTCAGATTTCTGGCAGCCAGGCAGGCCAGAAAAACACTAATTTGATGAAGCTGCCTTCGTCTGGCAGCAGTGCCAGCAATGATGACTCTTCGTCTTACAGTCCGAGCAGCATCATGGACCAGCGTCGCGCCAACGCGTTACGCAACGATACCCAGCGCGCAGGGAGGGAGTAATCGATGCGTAAGCCAATTATTGCCGTAATTATTGTCGTCCTGGTGGCGCTGTACGCATCGCTGTTCGTGGTGCAGGAAGGTGAGCGTGGTATCGTGCTGCGCTTCGGTAAAGTTCTGCGCGATAGCGAGAACAAGCCGCAGGTTTACGAGCCGGGTCTGCATTTCAAGATTCCGTTCATTGAAACTGTGAAGTCGCTGGATGCGCGTATCCAGACCATGGACAACCAGGCCGATCGCTTTGTTACCAAAGAGAAGAAAGACCTGATCGTTGATTCCTACATCAAGTGGCGTATCAGTGATTTTAGCCGCTACTACCTGGCAACTGGCGGTGGTGATGTTTCTCAGGCGGAAGTGTTGCTGAAACGTAAGTTCAGTGACCGTCTGCGTTCTGAGATGGGTCGCCTGGATGTGAAAGACATCGTGACGGATTCACGTGGTCGTTTGACCACCGACGTGCGTGATGCGTTGAACACCGGTACTGCTGGCAGTGATGACGAAGTGCAAACGCCAGCTGCTGATGATGCGATTGCCAGCGCGGCAGCCCGCGTTGAGCGTGAAACCAACAGCAGCGAGCCAGCACCGAACCCGAACAGTATGGCTGCACTGGGTATTCAGGTGGTTGACGTACGCATCAAGCAGATCAACCTGCCGGCGGAAGTGTCTGATGCTATCTACAACCGTATGCGCGCTGAGCGTGAAGCGGTTGCCCGTAGCCAGCGTTCACAAGGTCAGGAAGAGGCAGAAAAACTGCGTGCTCAGGCGGATTACCAGGTCACACGTACTTTGGCTGAAGCTCAGCGTCAGGCATTGATTTCACGTGGTGAAGGTGATGCGCAGGCAGCAAAACTGTTTGCAGATGCCTTCGGTCAGGATCCTGATTTCTATGCCTTTATCCGCAGCCTGCGTGCTTACGAGAACAGCTTCTCTGATAACCAGGATGTGATGGTGTTGAGCCCGGATAGCGATTTCTTCCGCTTTATGAAGGCACCGACTAACACCGCGCGTTAAGAACTGATATAACCTTGAGGCCGACAATGTTGTCGGCCTTTTTTTTGGGAAAAATAGAATGAACACAACCATCTGGATGGCGCTGGCATTAGTTCTGGTGCTGGAAGGGCTGGGTCCAATGTTTCTGCCGCGTGTCTGGCGCCGCATGATTCTGTCGATGGCGCAGTTGCCCGATCGCATCCTGCATCGTTTTGGTGGTGGATTAGTGGTAGCGGGCGTGGTGATTTATTACATGCTGAGCGTGCACGCGAGCGCATAGCGTTAAATTTGAGCGGTAACGCACGGCTAAATTGTGTCTTGCAGTCGATGTTTCCCCCAACATGTTGTATTGATCAAAACGCGGGCAAAAAACCGCGCAATCGTATGCTAAAAGTGCTGAAAGTGAGCAAAACCGATGGTAGAATCCATTTTTAAGCAATCGGTGATTTTGAAAAAATGGGTAAGAACGTCGTCGTACTGGGCACCCAATGGGGTGACGAAGGTAAAGGTAAGATCGTAGACCTTCTGACTGAACGCGCGAATTTCGTTGTGCGTTACCAGGGTGGCCACAATGCAGGCCATACACTTGTCATCAACGGTGAAAAAACCGTCCTCCACTTAATTCCATCTGGCATCCTGCGTGATAACGTGACCAGCATCATTGGTAATGGTGTTGTATTGTCGCCTGAAGCGCTGATGAAAGAGATGAAAGGTCTGGAAGAGCGCGGTGTGCCGGTACGTGAACGTCTGCTGATCTCTGAAGCATGTCCACTGATTCTGCAATATCACGTCGCGATGGACGTGGCGCGCGAAAAAGCGCGTGGCGCCAAAGCGATTGGTACCACCGGTCGTGGTATCGGTCCAGCTTACGAAGATAAAGTTGCACGTCGCGGTCTGCGCGTGAGCGATCTCTTCAACAAAGAAACCTTCGCCGTTAAGCTGAAAGAAATCGTCGATTTCTACAACTTCCAGCTGGTTAACTACTACAAAACTGATGCGGTTGACTACGAAAAAGTGCTGAGCGATACGTTGGCTGTGGCTGACATTCTGACCAGCATGGTGGTTGACGTTTCTGACCTGTTGGACGGTGCGCGCAAGCGTGGCGATCTGATCATGTTCGAAGGCGCACAGGGTACGCTGCTGGATATCGACCACGGTACTTATCCGTACGTGACCTCGTCTAACACCACCGCAGGTGGCGTGGCGACCGGTTCCGGTATTGGTCCACGTTATGTTGATTACGTGCTGGGTATCGTTAAAGCTTACTCAACGCGTGTTGGTGCGGGTCCATTCCCTACCGAGCTGTTTGATGAAACTGGCGAGTTCCTGTGTGCTCAGGGCCACGAGTTTGGCGCGACGACTGGTCGCCGTCGCCGTACCGGCTGGCTGGATGCGGTTGCCGTACGTCGCGCAGTACAGATCAACTCCCTGTCAGGTTTCTGCATGACCAAACTGGACGTGCTGGATGGCCTGAAAGAAGTGAAAATCTGTGTGGCTTATCGCATGCCGGATGGCCGCGAGATGACCACCACGCCACTGGCAGCGGAAGGTTGGGAAGGTATTGAGCCAATCTACGAAACTATGCCCGGCTGGAGCGAAACCACCTTTGGCGTGAAAACGCTGGAAGGTCTGCCACAGGCCGCGCGTGACTACATCAAGCGTGTAGAAGAAGTGACCGGTGTGCCGATTGATATTATTTCAACTGGCCCGGACCGTAGTGAGACCATGATTCTGCGCGACCCGTTCGACGCATAATCTTACATGGCCGGACACTGTCCGGCCTTTGTTTATCCGCTCTTTGACTCCGCTCACTCTCTTTTTTCTTGCAATTATCGATACTTGCTTAAGAAAAAACGCACCGGCTTCCACGCTCTGGTTTATCATCATACTTAAATACCACGCCGACCGGCGCATAACCCTAACGCCCGATGATTCACCGAGGTATATGTGCAGCTAACGAGTTTCACCGATTATGGTCTGCGTGCGCTGATTTACATGGCGACGTTGCCGGAAGGTAAGCAGACCAACATTACCGAAGTCACCGATACCTACGGGGTGTCGCGTAACCATATGGTTAAAATCATCAACCAACTAAGCCGGGCTGGCTTTGTCGCCGCGACACGCGGTAAAAACGGCGGAATTCGTTTAGGCATGGACCCGGAAAAAATCGTGATTGGTCAGGTCGTGAGAAAAATGGAGCCTTTGCAGCTAGTGAACTGTGAGGAGTGCGCCATCACACCGGCCTGTCGTCTGCGTAAGGCGCTGCACGATGCGGTCCAGTTATTCCTCAAAGAGCTGGATAACTATACGTTGGCCGATCTGGTCAAAGATAACGATTCACTGTACCAAATTTTATTGTCCGAACCGCCGGTGGCAATCCAAATTAAATGACATCGGAGGAACCGTAATGTCAAAAGATCCTTACCAGGATAGAGAAGCAGAAAAGTACGACAACCCCATTCCAAGCCGCGAATTTATTCTGGCGCTGTTAGAAAAGCGTGAGAAACCCATCAATCGCGATGAAATTGCCCAGGAATTGAATATCACCAGCGAAGAGCAGCTTGAAGCGCTGCGCCGTCGTTTGCGCGCCATGGAGCGTGACGGTCAGCTGGTGTTTACTCGTCGTCAATGTTACGCCCTGCCAGAACGCCTCGACTTACTGCGCGGCAAAGTGATTGGCCATCGTGATGGCTATGGCTTCCTGCGCGTCGAAGGCCAGAAAGATGATTTCTATCTGTCTGCTGAGCAGATGAAATTTTGCCTGCACGGTGATGTGATTCTGGCACAGCCGGGCAGTGCAGACCGTAAAGGTCGCCGTGAAGCGCGCGTGGTGCGCGTGCTGGAACCACGCAACAGCCAGATTGTTGGCCGTTACTTTACCGATGCCGGCACCGGTTTTGTGGTGCCGGATGACAGCCGCCTGAGCTTCGACATCCTGATCCCGCAGGAAGAAACCCAGGGCGCGCGCATGGGCTCGGTGGTGGTTGTAGAGATCGTTCAGCGCTCAACTCGTCGCACCAAAGCCATCGGTAAGGTCACCGAAATTCTCGGCGATAACATGGGCACCGGTCTGGCGGTCGATATGGCGCTGCGCACCCACGAGATCCCACATACCTGGCCGGAAGAAGTTGAGAAAGAGATCTCGAAACTGAAAGAGCAGGTGCCAGAGGCGGCAAAAAAAGGCCGCGTCGATCTGCGTGAATTACCGCTCGTTACCATTGATGGTGAAGATGCGCGTGACTTTGACGATGCCGTCTACTGTGAGAAAAAGCGCGGTGGTGGCTGGCGTCTATGGGTAGCGATTGCTGACGTCAGTTATTACGTGCGCCCAGGCACAGCGTTAGATGACGAAGCGCATCAACGCGGCACCTCGGTCTACTTCCCATCGCAAGTGGTGCCGATGCTGCCGGAGATCCTCTCCAACGGACTGTGCTCGCTGAACCCGCAGGTTGATCGCCTGTGCATGGTATGCGAGATGACCATCTCTTCCAGCGGCAAGCTCACTGGCTATAAGCACTACGAAGCGGTGATGAATTCCCATGCGCGTCTGACTTACACCAAAGTGTGGAACATTCTGCAGGGTGATACCGAATTGCGTGAGCAGTATGCCGCTCAGGTGAAACACCTTGAAGAGCTGCATCACATGTATCAGGAGTTGGAAACCGCACGTGAGCAGCGTGGTGGCATCTCCTTCGAAACTGAAGAAGCCAAATTTATCTTCAATGCGGAGCGTCGTATTGATCGCGTTGAACGTACCGTGCGTAACGATGCGCACAAGCTGATCGAAGAGTGCATGATTCTCGCCAACATCGCCTCGGCGCGTTATGTTGAGAAGCATCAGGAACCGTCACTGTTCCGCGATCACGATCGTCCAACCGAAGACAGCATTAAAAGCTTCCGCACCGTATTGAACGAGCTGGGCTTGAGCCTGCCAGGTGGCGCGAAACCGCAGCCTGTCGACTATGCCGAATTGCTCAAGCAAGTGGCCGATCGTCCCGATGCAGAAATGCTGCAAACCATGTTGCTGCGCTCAATGAAGCAAGCGGTGTACGATCCTGAAAACCGTGGTCACTTTGGCCTGGCGTTGCAGTCCTATGCGCACTTCACCTCACCGATTCGTCGTTACCCTGATCTGCTGCTGCACCGTGCGATCAAATACCTGCTGGCGAAAGAGCAGGGCACGCTGAAAGGTAACACCACGCCAAACGGCGGTTATCACTACGATATGCAGCAGATGTTGCAGCTCGGTCAGCACTGCTCGATGACTGAACGCCGTGCTGATGAAGCCACGCGTGATGTCGCGGACTGGCTGAAATGTGACTTCATGCAGGATCAGGTTGGCAACGTGTTTAGCGGCGTGATCTCCAGCGTGACCGGTTTTGGCTTCTTCGTGCGTCTCAACGATCTGTTTATCGATGGCCTGGTGCACGTCTCTTCACTGGACAACGATTACTATCGTTTCGATCCGATTGGCCAGCGTCTGATTGGCGAATCTGGTGGCCGTACTTATCGTTTAGGCGATACGGTGGAAGTGCGTGTGGAAGCGGTGCACATGGATGAGCGCAAAATCGACTTTGCGCTGATCTCCAGCAAGCGCGTACCGCGCGGCGAGGGTAAAACCGAGCGCGAACGTGAGAAGCGCGGCGGCAAGCCGCCCGCAAGACGTCGTCGTGATGCGGGTAAAAAGGGCACCTTCGAGCCAGATTCAGCGTTCCGCAGCGAGAAGAAGCAGCCTGCGCCTGCTGAAAAATCGGCAAAAACTGAGAAAAAAGGCAAAAAAATCTCTGAGAAAACCCGTAAAATCGCCGCCGCCACCAAGGCCAAGCGCGGGTCGAAGAAGAAACCTAACGAAGCTTGAGGGTTAGCTTGCGAAGTCTAAAGACCTGATCGCACTTTGAAGCTGGGGCCGCCTTAAACGGCACCCCTAAGCCAGGCCAGCGTGCTGTGATGGCGCCCGTAGGGAAGATCATGGATAAGTGCGTAGTGATGGCGACGCTAAGCCAGGCCAGCATGCTGTGATGGCGCCCGTAGGGCAGATCATGGATAAGTGCATAGTGATGGCGGCCCTAAGTTAGTTCAGCGTGTTGTGACGACGAGCGTACGTTAAATCGGCGCGTTTTGTAGGGTGCGCATTAATGTGCATCGAAATTAATACCCTTATATTCAGATATATACATCCAACCTTGAGCAAACAAATGAGTGAAATAATTTTTGGTATTCATGCCGTGCAGGCGCTGCTGGAACGTGATCCTCAGCGTTTCCAGGAAGTCTTTATTCTCAAAGGCCGTGACGATCGTCGCCTGCAGCCGCTGATTGCCGCACTGGAAGCTCAGGGAATTGTGGTTCAGGTGGCTAATCGCCAATGGCTCGACAGCCAGGTGGAAGGCGGTGTGCACCAGGGTATCGTGGCACGCGTAAAGCAGGGTAAAAATTATCAGGAAGGTGATTTGCCTGATCTGCTGCAAAGTCTGGATAAACCGTTCCTGCTGGTACTGGACGGCGTCACCGATCCGCATAACCTCGGTGCTTGCCTGCGTAGCGCCGACGCTGCGGGCGTACATGCCGTCATCGTGCCGAAAGATCGTGCCGCACCGCTGAATGCCACGGCGAAAAAAGTCGCCAGCGGCGCAGCTGAGAACGTGCCACTGATCCGCGTCACCAACCTGGCGCGTACTCTGCGTTTACTGCAGGAGTACAACATCTGGGTAGTGGGCACCGCAGGTGAAGCCGATCACACCGTGTACCAGAGCAAAATGACCGGCCCGATGGCGCTGGTGATGGGCGCGGAAGGTGAAGGTATGCGTCGTCTGACCCGTGAACACTGCGATGAGCTGATCAGCATCCCAATGGCGGGCAGCGTCTCTTCTCTGAACGTCTCTGTCGCAACCGGCGTCTGCCTGTTCGAAGCGGTGCGTCAGCGTTTGGCGTGATCCCCGCCGCAAAAGTGTTTCTGAGCCAGGCATAACTGCACATCCCCCTCATACTTGAACCATGCGTTTTATGAGGGAGATGCCACATTATGACCTGGACAACCCACAGCGTTTTCAATCAGCCCCATCCTCTTAGTCATAGCAATTTATTCACCCGCGATATCGCCTTGTGCGAGGCCGTGGCGCGCGAAGGTGCAGGCTGGGATCGGGAATGGCTGGCCTCTGTTGGACTGCAACTCGGCAGCGCTGAATCGCTGGAATTAGGTCGGCTGGCGAATACCCAACCGCCTGAGCTGCAGCGCTATGACGCACGCGGTGAGCGGCTGGACGAAGTGCGCTTTCACCCGGCATGGCATCTGTTAATGCAGGGTTTGTGCGCCAGCCGCTTGCACAACCTCAGCTGGCAGCCCGATGTTCAGCCTAATGCGATGGTAGCGCGTGCCGCGCGCTTTATTCTGCATGCTCAGGTCGAAGCGGGTTCACTCTGCCCGGTCACCATGACGCATGCCGCCATTCCGCTACTGCAAAACCATCTGCCGGAAGCCTACGATGATTGGCGCGAAGCGCTGCTGAGCGATCGCTACGATGCGCATCATCAGCCGGGCAATAAAAAGCGCGGCCTGTTGATTGGCATGGGCATGACCGAGAAGCAGGGCGGAACCGATGTGCTCAGCAACAGCACGCGCGCGGAACCCATTGGGGCACGCGGTACGGGAGAACCTTATCGCATCACCGGTCACAAATGGTTTTTCTCTGTGCCGCAAAGCGATGCGCATCTCATTCTGGCGCAGACTTCGCAAGGGCTGAGCTGTTTCTTTCTGCCGCGTCTGCTGCCTGATGGCACGCGCAACGCGATTCGCATTGAGCGCCTGAAGGACAAGCTCGGCAACCGATCCAACGCCAGCGCCGAGGTAGAATTCCAGGATGCGATTGGCTGGCTGATGGGCGAAGAGGGCGATGGCGTGCGGCTGATCTTAAAGATGGGCGGCATGACGCGCTTTGATTGCGCGCTGGGCAGCCATGGCTTGATGCGCCGCGCGTTATCGATTGCCCTGCATCATGCGCAGCAGCGTCAGGTGATGGGCAAAAACCTTAGCGATCAGCCGTTAATGCGCACCGTGCTGGCGCAGCAAGCCTTGCAGCTGGAAGGGCAAACCGCGCTACTGATGCGATTAGCCCGCGCATGGTCCACGCCTGCCAGCGAGCACGAACGTTTGTACGCACGGCTATTCACGCCCGCCGCCAAGTTTGGCATTTGTAAAGCCGGCATACCGTTTGTGGCAGAGTCGATGGAGGTGCTGGGCGGTATCGGCTACTGCGAAGAGAGTGAACTGCCACGTCTGTACCGCGAAATGCCAGTCAACAGCATTTGGGAAGGCTCAGGTAACGTGATGTGCCTCGACGTGCTCCGCGTGCTGGGTCGCCAGGCCGATGTGATGACCATGCTTAACGATGAATTTGAAGCGGTAAAAGGCAGCAATCGCCACTTTGATCGTCGCTGGCGCCAGTTAAGGCTGCAGCTTAACCATGTGCGAGAAGGAATGGCGCGCGAGGTGACGCAGGAACTGTTACAACTGGCGAGCGCGGCGATTCTGTTGAAAGTGGCTGAACCGCCGTTGGCCGATGGCTGGTGCGATCAACACCTGGATATGCGGGGGCGACGTTCGCTGAGTGACGATCTCAGCACGCGCTTACTGCTGCGAGCCAGCACTGGCTGACGGCGCGCCATAGAGAATGGCGGTGCCGTACCAAAAGCCAGGCAGTGTGGTTTCATCCAGCATCAGGATTTGGTAGTAAACCGCGCCCGCCTGATTCGCTCGTGCGGCTAATGCGCGCTCGGCATCATCCGGTGAGCCACGGGTGGAGACCGTGATATTACCCAGTTTGCGCAAGCCATAGCTTTGCGCGCGGCTGATTTCCTGCGCGTGGCTGGTCGGCGGTGGTGGGGCTTCCGGTGTGGTTTTAAACGCGGCACAACCGGTTAGTAACAGGCTCAACACCAGTAAAAAGCGACGCATAATACGCTCCTGAAAAGGAAGATGGCTCCAGTTTAGGCCATCTTCCCCGTTCACATCAGTCTTTCAAATGAAAAACACTCACCAGCTGCGTTAAATGATGACCCTGCTGGCTCAACGTCTGCGCCGTGGTCTCGGACTGAGTGATCATATCGCTGCTTTGATGCGTTGCCTGGCCAATGTGATTCATGGCCAGATTCACCTGACCAATGCCCGCCGCCTGCTCTTGCGCAGCGATATTGATCTCGCCCATCAGCGTCTTGACCTGGTCAATATGGCTAACAATATGCTGCATTGCATCGCGCGTTTGCTCGGACAGCGCATGGCCGGCCGCGACTTTATCGATGGAGGTGGCGATCAAGTTATCGATCTCTTTTGCCGCATTGGCACTGCGTTGCGCCAGCGCGCGGACTTCCGCCGCGACCACGGCAAAGCCTTTGCCATGCTCACCGGCACGCGCCGCTTCCACCGCCGCGTTCAGCGCCAGAATATTGGTCTGGAAAGCAATGGATTCAATCACATGGGTTATATCAGCGATGCTTTGTGAAGCCACGCGGATCTCCGCCATAGTTTCGACCGAGCGTGCCACCGTACTGCCGCCATGATTGACGGTGCTGGCCGCCTCACCGACCAGCGCCATCGCCTGGCGGACGTTGGCCGCAGTTTGCGCCACGGTGGCACCAAACTGCTCCATGCTGGCAGAGGTCTCTTCCACGCTACTCGCCTGACGATTGATCTGTTCGCTGATGCTGGAGCTGCTGGCGGCGATAGTGTCAGTGCCACGGCTGATATCGCGTGCCGCATGACGAACCTGACTCACCACTTTTTCCAGCCCATCGCCGATACCGTTTATGGCCGCCACCAGTTGACCAATTTCATCACGGCGGGTGGAATCAAGATGCGCCTGTAAATTACCGGCCGCATACTGCTCTGCCAGATGAATCACCTGTTGCAACGGGCGCGTAATGGCGCGTCGGCTATACCAGATGAAGCCCACGGCGAAAGCGATGACCAGGGCAAGCCCAATGACGATAAACAGGTTACGGCTCTGGGTAATCGGTGCTAGCAGGCTGGCGCGACTGACTTCGCCCGCGATAATCCAGTTCCAGCCCGGCAGCTGCTGCCACGCCAGCAGCTTAGTCTCGCCATCCAGTTGAATACTCAGCAACCCTTTGGATTGAGTTAACAGCTGTTGCTGGACAGACTGATCCCAGCTCGGCAGCTTGCCTTCGGATTGACGATCAAACAGATACTGTCCTTGCGTGCTGCCGGAGGCGCCGTTGAGTACAAAGAAGGTGCCGCTGTCGCCGAGATGGCGTGCCAGCACTTTGTCGCGCATCAGGGCATATTGCGCATCGATCTGCACGCCGACAAACAGGATGGCGATCACCGCGCCGCTCTCATCCTGTACCGGCTGATACTGAGTGATATAGCGATGGCCAAACAGCGTGGCCAGCCCACGATAGACTTCGCCCTGATTAACGCTACGCCAGGCTGCGCTGCTGCGGTCAAGTCGGGTGCCAATGGCGCGATTGCCATCCTCTTTTTTCAGCGAGGTGGCAATACGAACATAGTCTTCACCATCACGCACAAAGATGGTCGACACGGCACCGGTGCGATCGAGAAAATCATCCACTGCGATTTGATCCAGATTGAGGGTTTTCAGCCCGGCGCGCAGGGTCGGCGTGCTAAGTTCGCCGACCTGAATACGCTCATTCTCATCACGGCTAAAGCGCTTGGGCAGGAAACTCTGGAACAGTTTGGTGTAGTTCGCCACTTCTTCAGACAACGTGGCGTTAAACATGGTGGCCATTTCATTAATGCCCAGCACCTGATTCTGCATATCATCGGTCGCCAGCTGTTCAAGTTGGCGAGCCGCGTTATGGCTCAGGGTTAAGGTCAGGGTAAACAGCACAATCGCCACGCTTAAAGACGTCAATACAGACAGTTTAATGCCGAGACCCATGGCGCTGAGAGAGAGACGCTTCATAAAGTACCTATTTCTAGACTATTGGAGGGGTACAAGATCAACGGCAAATGCGGCAAAAGGTTTAGTACAGAAATTATTCTGATTAAATGTGAAGTCGCTCGCGTTTTGCTGCTTAGCGCTTACACTGTGACGGGTGATAATCATTCTCAACGGAGGCGATATGATTGAGTTGGCAACGGAAAACCTGGCAGGTGTTGAGTGTATTCATGCGGCTCCTGCAGGACAGCGGCAGGCACGTTTACCCACCATCCTGTTTTATCACGGGTTCACCTCATCCAAAGAAGTGTACAGCTACTTCGCGGTGGCGCTAGCGCAGGCTGGGTTTCGCGTAGTGATGCCGGATGCCGATATGCACGGAGCGCGCTACAACGGAGATACCGAAACGCGTATGACGCACTTCTGGGAGATCCTCAAACAGAACATCGACGAAGTACCGCTGTTAGAAGCGGCGCTGCGTGAGAAAGATTTGATTGCCGATGAGCGCTTTGCGGTGGCTGGTGCTTCGATGGGCGGCATGACCGCATTGGGCGCGATGGTGCGCTATCCGCAGATTCATAGCGTCGCTTGTATGATGGGCTCCGGTTACTTTATGCAGCTCAGCCATACGTTGTTCCCGCCGCTGGTGGCGCGCACGCCAGAGCAGAAAGAGGTCTTCGCTGCTCGCCTCGCGCCGCTGGCACCTTACGACCCCAGCCAGCAACTGGATAAACTGGCCAATCGCCCGCTGCTGTTATGGCACGGTGAAGCCGATGAAGTGGTGCCGTTCGCTGAAACCGTCCGGCTGGAGAAAGAGCTGCGTGAAGCCGCGTTGAATGAAAAAATGACTTACCTGTCAGAAAAGCAAATCGGCCACAAAATCACGCCTTCAGCCCTGGCTGCACTGGTGAGTTTTTTCAAGCATCAGCTGTAGAAACAACTCGGGCTGGCAAAGATGCCAGCCCGTTACGTCATCCGATTTTACAGCTGTGAAGACAGACGATCTGCTGCACTGGTATTCGCACTGACTGGGTTGCTGCCAGGCGTATCCAGCCGGTTGACATAGACATAGCCTGAAGCCGCATTGCTGCTGTTACTTCTCATCTGCTGCGCGTAGTCAGCGGAGCTGGCGAAAGCGGGTGGAGACAGGAAGAGACCCAGTAAAGTGGCGAAAATGATGGTTTTCATATTCGACTCCTCACTCCAGGGATTGCACTCTCAGACGCCGCGAATAAGCCAAACCGTTGCGCCTGTAAATAGTTTAGTTCTTCGCCACATTGATGCCAGATCGCCCTGTTGAACGCCTCCATCAGCGATTTTGAACAAACCTTCGCTAACCTGCTGAATCTTAATCCTTAGCACAAAAGGTGCGCTTAACTGGCATGACCCAAGGGATTTGATGAATTGTGCGCTTGAGTTTCCAGGGGGACGCCAGTATGATTACGCGTCAATTTTTCAGCTGCATTCAGAGGTGTGTTTCATTTAAATGATTCACAACCTATAACGTTCCTTGCTTCCATGGGCCGCAGCTGACCCCGACAGGAGGCTGAATAATCCGTAAGGAGCTATCGATGCGTCATTACGAAATCGTATTTATGGTCCATCCTGACCAGAGCGAACAGGTTCCAGGTATGATCGAGCGTTACACTGGTGCTATCACCGGTGCACAGGGCACGATTCACCGTCTGGAAGACTGGGGCCGCCGTCAGCTGGCTTACCCAATCAACAAACTGCACAAAGCTCACTATGTTCTGCTGAACGTAGAAGCACCGCAGGAAGTGATTGACGAGCTGGAAACTAACTTCCGCTTCAACGACGCCGTTATCCGCAGCATGGTTATGCGCGTTAAGCACGCGGTAACTGAAGCATCTCCGATGGTTAAAGCGAAAGATGAGCGTCGTGATCGTCGCGAAGACTTCGCTAACGAATCATCAGATGACTCAGATGCTGGGGATTCTGAAGAGTAATCCGACATGACGGCAAATCGACTGCGCCTGTCAGGCACTGTGTGCAAGACGCCAGTTCGAAAAGTCAGTCCGTCAGGGATTCCTCACTGCCAGTTCGTGCTTGAGCACCGTTCTGTGCAGGAGGAAGCCGGTTTTCACCGGCAAGCCTGGTGTCAGATGCCGGTGATTATCAGCGGCAGCACCCATCAGGTGATTACTCAACATATAACGGTCGGTACGCAACTCGTTCTCGAAGGTTTCATTAGCTGCCATCAGGCACGCAATGGTCAGAGTAGAATGGTGTTACATGCCGAGCAGATTGAATTGATAGATTCTGGAGACTAGCCAAATGGCACGTTATTTCCGTCGTCGCAAATTCTGCCGTTTCACCGCGGAAGGCGTTGTAGAGATTGATTACAAAGATATCGCTACACTGAAAAACTACATTACCGAAAGCGGTAAAATTGTCCCGAGCCGTATTACCGGTACTCGTGCAAAATACCAGCGTCAGCTCGCTCGTTGCATCAAGCGCGCTCGCTACCTGTCCCTGCTGCCATACACTGATCGTCATCAGTAATTGGTAGTTGTCCATTAACGACTTTAAGAGGATAAGGTAATGCAAGTTATTCTGCTTGATAAAGTAGCAAACCTGGGCAGCCTGGGTGATCAGGTTAACGTTAAAGCGGGCTACGCTCGTAACTTCCTGGTTCCACAGGGTAAAGCTGTTCCTGCTACCAAGAAAAACGTTGAGTTCTTCGAAACACGTCGCGCTGAACTGGAAGCCAAACTGGCTGACGTTCTGGCTGCTGCTAACGCACGTGCAGAGAAAATCAACGCACTGGGCACCGTTACCATCGCGTCTAAATCAGGCGACGAAGGTAAACTGTTCGGTTCAATCGGTACTCGCGACATCGCTGATGCAGTGACTGCAGCTGGCGTTGAAGTGGCTAAGAGCGAAGTGCGTCTGCCAAACGGCGTTCTGCGTTCTACCGGTGAGCACGAAGTTGACTTCCAGGTTCATAGCGAAGTGTTCGCTAAACTGGTTGTGAATGTAGTGGCTGAGTAATCTACTCTAAATAATTCAAGGTGCGGGAAGGCGGCAAGGGAAGGAATCTCAGGAGCTTACTTAGGTAAGTGACTGAGGTGAATGAGCGAAGCCAACGCATCAGCAACTTGAAGTATGACGAGTATACTCGGTAACGCGAAAACGCCGGCCCTGTGCCGGCGTTTTTGTTTCTGCGATTTACTGGGCGCGGATAAAGCTGCCGTCGGGCTGACGGGTAAACAGCACCGGGCCGTTGCTGCCATCCACCGTTAATCCTGTCACCACGCCTTGCGCGTTCTGACGAATCTTCACCTGTTGTCCATTCTTCAGTGCGCTAAGAGGCTGATCGTCGCCCTCAACGCGTGCCATGGCGAACACATCATTGACCGGCAGATTATTGTCGCGGAACAGCTGCGCCAGCGTCTGACCTGATGCCACGGTATAGTTGTGCCACTCACCCTGAGAATCGGTTTTCGGTTGGGTGTTCTGCGGCTGCTTGTTGTCGTAAATCTCCGCCTGCAACGGCACCTCTTTGCTGCTGTTATCTGCCGGGCGCTCAATCGGATATTGCGGCGTACTGCTCGGCCACAGAAACGCCAATAGCAGAACCAGCAAGGCAATCACAATGCCACGGCGATGGAAGGCCGGCAGTGGGTTCATCCAGCGCACATCATCCAGCAGATGCCAGACGCGCAGCAGCACGGCAGGAACGCGGGAAGGGGTATCAGAAGCCATTCGTGAATCCTCCTCGCTGGCGGCCTTGCGCGGAAATTGCGGCAGCCAACGTTGCAACCTCGATAAAGTAAAAGCACGCGGTGCGCGCGTCCTGCGGCGTCGTGGGGCAATCTGGCCCATGTATTCTCTCTTTCTTAGCGCTGTACGACGAAAACGTTGCCACAGCTATAGTATGGGCAATGCGGGCACGAAGTGCCTGCCAGCATTGAAAAATTTGACCTGCGTATTGTTTCTCTTTCGCTGAGAAATGTCATCTGCGGCGCTGCAGATTTTACGCCAGCCGCCTGCGCTGTTATGCTGCCGTTTCTATTTTCTCCGGGATTAAGGAATCAAGATGACCACCCCTTCATTCGACAGCGTCGAATCACAAGCAAGTTACGGTATCGGTTTACAGGTCGGCCAGCAGCTGCAGGAATCTGGACTGCAGGGTCTGCAGCCGGAAGCACTGCTCGCGGGTCTGCGCGATGCGCTGGAAGGGAACTCACCGGCTGTGCCTGTTGATGTGGTACATCGCGCGCTGCGTGAAGTGCACGAACGTGCAGAAGGCGTACGTCGTGAGCGTGTGGAAGCCATGGCGGCTGAAGGCCATAAATTCCTGGAGCAGAATGCGCAGCGTGAAGGCGTGAGCAGCACGGAATCTGGTCTGCAGTTCAGCGTAATTGCTCAAGGTGATGGCCCGATTCCATCACGTCAGGATCGTGTCCGTGTGCACTACACAGGCAAACTGATCGACGGTACGGTGTTTGATAGCTCAGTGGCACGTGGCGAACCGGCTGAATTCCCGGTAAGCGGCGTTATCGCTGGCTGGATTGAAGCGCTGACCCTGATGCCAGTGGGTTCTAAGTGGGAATTAGTGATTCCACAAAACCTCGCCTACGGCGAGCGCGGTGCGGGTGCATCCATCCCGCCATTCAGCACATTGGTGTTCGAAGTCGAGCTGCTGGAAATTCTGTAATCTGAATTTTTCGAAGTGGATGGCCAGTCATGAATGACTGGCCATTTTTTTTCAACCCTACTGCTTCTGCAAATCTACCTGCCAAATCGCAAAACCAATCTCGTCACTGCCCACCGCTTTCATCGGATAATCTGCGTACTTCTCAATAAACTGCGTGGCTTTCTCGCCTGGTGCGGTTTCAAAGCGAATATCCAGCGGCGTATCACTGTGAATCGGCGCTAAACGCCAGTTGTGATCGGCCTGCGGTTTCACTTCGCCGTGTGCTTTGGTTTCGCTACTGATATAGGCCGCGACCACTGAACGGTTCTCATCCGGTGAGGCAAATGCCACATATTTATCGCCGGTGCCGGCAAATTTTCCGCCATAGGCGCGATAGTTGTTGGTGGCGACCAGGAATACCGCGTTGGGATCGATTGGCTTACCTTGCCACGTCAAATCTTTAATGCGTGAAGCGTCTTGATTGATCAACGTACATTCACCGTCGTAGCGCGCAGGTTGCGTGACATCAATTTGATAATCCACGCCGTCAATCACATCGAAATTGTAGGTACGAAAATCCCAGTTAATCAGCGCTTGCGGTTTGCTAGTGTGCGGATCGATCTGATTAAACTGCGCGGCCGAGCATTCCAGCCACTCCTTCACCTGCGCACCCGTCACTTTCATCACTACCAGCGTATTGGGATACAGATAAAGATCGGCGGCGTTACGGAAAGTCAGCTCACCTTTCTCCACTTCGGTGTAGCTGGCAGGATCGTTTTTACGGCCACCGGCTTTAAACGGTGCGGCAGCGGAAAGCACTGGCAGGCGACCGAGATCGGGATCGCCCTGAATAAAGTGCTCAACATAGGCGCGCTGCGCATTATTAACGATCTGTACGGTAGGATCGTCCTGCACCAGCGACAGATAGCTGTACATCACATCAGCCGATTTACCGATCGGCTTAGCAACGAACTCACGCGTGGCACGATGATCAGGCTCCAGCACTTTCACCAGATCGGCATCTTCTGCTGCCAGTGATTTTTTGGTAACCGGATCGTAAATGGGCCGTGCTTCAGCTTTACCCTGGGTGACCTGCCATTTCCCGCCTTCATTATTCAGCACCAAATCGACCACGCCGAGATGATCGCCCCACATGCCGGGCATCACTGCCGGAACACCGTTCAGCGTGCCCTGTGCGATGTCAGCGCCCTGAATGGCCGCGAACTCTTTACTGGGGAATACCGCATGCGCGTGACCAAACATAATGGCGCTAATGCCCGGCACCTGGCTGAGGTAGTAGACCGAATTCTCCGCCATGGCGTGATAAGGCTCACTGCTTAAACCTGAGTGTGGAATAGCGATGATTATTTCAGCACCTTTTGCGCGCATTTCCGGCACATAGCGCTTCGCTGTTTCCGTGATGTCATCAACACGCACCTTACCCTGCAGATTGTTGCGATCCCACACCATAATCTGTGGTGGAACGAAGCCGATATAGCCAATTTTTAAGCGGTGCGCGCTGCCGCTGCGGTCGGTAACGGTGGTTTCTTTGATTAAGTAGGGGGTAAACAGCGGTTTTCCGCTCTTTTCATCGATAATATTGGCATTTACATAGGGGAAACGCGCGCCGGCAATCGCCTTCTGCAGATAGGGTAAGCCGTAATTGAATTCGTGATTGCCTAAGTTGCCTACTGCGTAATCCAGCGTGTTCATCGCTTTATATACCGGATGAACATCCCCTTTTTTCAGCCCCTTAGCCGCCATGTAATCGCCCAGCGGGCTGCCCTGAATAATGTCGCCGTTATCAACCAGCACACTGTTTTTCGCTTCCGCGCGCGCCTGCTGAATCAGCGTGGCGGTGCGCACCAGACCAAATTTCTCGGTTGGCGTATCTTTGTAGTAATCGAAATCCATCATATTACTGTGCAGATCGGTGGTTTCCAGAATGCGCAGATCCACGGTAGCAGCCTGTACCGTTGCAGCCGATACACACAGCGCCAATAACGACATGCTCGCTTTGAACATCGCTTGCTCCTTGTTCGTTCAAATGGGCCTCTCAAAATAATGTAAAACAATGACGAATTATCATTTCAATTTGTGATGAAGCTCGGACTTTTAAGCCTTCATTGCCGCAGTCGCGTGGTGAAAAGGGAATCAGCATCGCGCCATAGCCGCCATCTATGAACTATGGTATTGATAATCATATAGATTGCCGTTTCAGACAGTTCAGCCGCAAAGCATGGGAACACAACTGCTAAAATGTGTTGAGGTGAGCTGTTGATGTCTGACAGGCAGAATCAGCGGAAAAGAGGTGAAGAATGTTAGATCAAATTAGCCAACTGGCGCGTGAAGCGGGTGATGCCATTATGCATGTCTATGCGGGTGAGCAGCCGATGGATGTGACGCGCAAGTCGGATGATTCGCCGGTGACGGCTGCCGATCTCGCGGCGCACAAAGTCATCGTGGAAGGGCTTGCCGCGCTCTCCCCAGAAGTGCCGGTATTATCAGAGGAAGATCCGCCGAGTTGGTCTGTGCGCCAGAACTGGAAAAAATATTGGCTGGTTGATCCACTGGATGGCACCAAAGAGTTTATCAAGCGCAATGGCGAATTTACCGTCAATATTGCCTTGATTGAAAACGGCAAGCCGGTATTAGGTGTCGTCTATGCGCCCGCGCTGGGTGTGATGTATTCGGCAGCTGAAGGCAAAGCCTGGAAAGAAGAGGGCGGCCATAAAACGCAGATTCAGGTGCGCGAGGCGCGTCCACTGCTGGTGGTGGTCAGCCGTTCGCATGCAGATAAAGATGAAGAGCTGAAAGAGTATCTGACGCAGTTAGGCGAACATCAAACTACGGCGATTGGCTCTTCGCTGAAATTTTGTCTGGTGGCGGAAGGCAAAGCGCAACTGTATCCACGCTTTGGGCCAACGAACATTTGGGATACCGGAGCGGGTCACGCGGTGGCCATTGCGGCGGGTGCCCACGTACATGACTGGCAGGGCAAAACCCTGGACTACACGCCGCGCGAATCTTTCCTGAACCCGGGTTTCCGCGTTTCGCTGTTTTAATTGCGGGTGCGCATCACTGCGCACCCTTTAACAATACTACCCGGTATTTTCCCTGTAAAAGTCCGCGATGAGCAGTGGAAGCTCATCCTGAAGTTTCGTCGTTAAAAGATCTGCGATAAGTCCTGAAAATGCATCCTGCATTTTCGCCGTAAATATCCGAATCAGTTAACAAACCCCAGCCAGTCGTTGTGCTTTTAATATGCGGGATGAGGTGGACGTGAAGTCGGGCAACATAGGGTCCTGGCTTGATGGCGATCTCCGTTTTTACTGCAACAGCTCACGGATCAGTTTCATCGCCTGCTGCACTTCATCCTGCGTAAGTGCACCCTCTTTGGCGTAACGCACATGCCCGGTCTTATCCAGCACCACAATCGTTGAACCGCCTTTTTCCAGCTGCCAGACTTTACGCACGTTGCCATTGCTGTCGACAATAAACTGCGACCACGGATATTGCTGCTTGTTGCTCTCAATACTGCTGCGCACAAACATCCCCGTGCCGGGAATCGCATCATCAGTATTCACAATGGTGGTGGTCTGGTAACGGTCATGCGGGAATTTTGCCGCTTTTATCGCTTCAATCAGCGCGGCATTCTGTTCTTTAGCCGAAGAACGCCCGGCTATATGTAAGATGACACGCACTTTTCCACTCAGCTGCGCGCTATTCCACGGTTGGTAGCTAAACTTATCTTGTTGATAAAGCAGTTCGCCTTTGTCGCTCACGCCCACTGGCGGAACACGATCGCCGAGCTTAAAAGCATGGGCTGAGACAAGGCTGGGAACCAGCAGTGCCAGTGCTAACACAGAGTGTGCCAAACGCATGGTGATACTCCTTAGTGATCCGACCAGTTATTCATGTTTTTGCAATATTAGGTGTGGATGATGCGCCTGTCGCGATGAGTTAACAGCTTTGCAACCCACGCCACAATTCCTTAATGAGTGAAGGTTTATACTGGGTTTTGTGAACGGCATAACAGAGTGTTCTGTAATAATGTGTCAATTCAGTAAAAAATTCACCTTTTCGGAACATACGTAACGATTGGTGTTCTATAGTTATGCCTCATTTGCGCTTCATGGGTTCGTACCGGATTTGGCAACGACGAAGCGTAGTACATCTGTTCAGGAGTTAGACAGTATGAAAATCTTCCAGCGCTATAATCCGCTGCAAATTGCGAAATACGTAAAAACGCTGTTTAAAGGAAGGTTGTATATCAAGGATGTTGGCGCGTTTGAGTTCGATAAAGGCAAAGTGATGTTGCCCCGCGTCAAAGATAAACAGCACCTTAGCGTGATGTCCGAGATCAACCGCCAGGTCCTGCGTTTGCAAGCCGAGTACAACTAAGCAGTAAAAAGAAAGGGCGCCATGCAATCAGGCGCCCTCAGTAGCGGCGCGAGAAATCGCGCCTTGTTTTTTCTGCCGCCCGGTACTATGGCGACTCCAGCTCATCAGTGGCGCTCTTCGTCACACTCAGCACCGGCGGACGATCGTCAATACGCGTCACCAGCAGCTGGTCGATGCGATAACTGTCGATATCCACCACTTCAAACTTGTAACCTGAGAACTTGACGAAATCGGTGCGTTTCGGGATTTTGCGCAGCATGTACATCATGAAACCACCAATGGTTTCATAGTTGCCGGACTGTGGGAAATCATCGATATCCAGCACACGCATCACGTCATCAATCGGTGTGCCGCCTTCAACCAGCCATGAGTTCTCATCACGCGCCACAATCTGCTCTTCCTGACCCTGGCCGACCAAATCACCCATCAGCGTGGTCATCACGTCGTTGAGGGTAATGATCCCCACCACCAACGCGTATTCGTTCATGATTACCGCGAAGTCTTCGCCCGCAGTTTTAAAGCTTTCTAGCGCTTCAGAGAGCGTTAACGTGTCCGGCACAATCAGCGCAGAGCGAATCTGCACGCCGCTGCTCAGGGTCAGGCTTTGATTGCCCAGCACGCGCAGCAGCAACTCTTTGGAATCGACATAGCCGACGATATGGTCAATGTCGCCATCACACACCAGGAATTTAGAGTGCGGATGCTGGGCGATTTTGGTTTTGAGGCTGTTTTCATCTTCGTGCAGATCAAACCACACCACGTTCTCGCGTGACGTCATCGAAGACGGCACGGTACGCGATTCCAGCTCAAACACGTTTTCGATCAGTTCGTGTTCCTGTTTACGCAGCACGCCAGCCAGCGCACCGGCTTCCACCACCGCGTAAATATCGTCGGAGGTGATGTCGTCTTTACGCACCATCGGCAGCTTGAAGATGCGGAAAAACACGTTGGCCAGCCCGTTAAACAGCCACACCAGCGGGCGCATCACCAGCAAGCAGAAGCGCATCGGATTGATGATGCGCAGCGCCACCGCTTCTGGCGCGATCATCCCCACGCGCTTCGGCGTTAAATCGGCAAACAAAATAAACAGGCTGGTGACGACGGTGAAGGAACAGATAAAGCTGAGCTGATCGGCCAGTTCAGGGGCCATAAAGCGGCTAAATAAACTGCTGAAGGCGGGGGAAAACGCGGCATCACCAACAATACCACCGAGGATGGCCACGGCATTGAGGCCAATCTGCACCACGGTGAAGAACATGCCAGGCTGTTCCTGCATTTTCAGCACGCGCTGCGCATTGATGTTGCCTTCATCGGCGAGCAGTTTAAGTTTGATCTTACGGGCAGCCGCCAGCGAGATCTCCGAAAGAGAAAAGAATGAACTGATCACAATCAGTAAAAGAATGACAAGTAAGCTATCGAGCATAAAAGATCCGTTGGGTTAATCACTTGTCATTTTTGGCCTGGGCAGCGCAGGGGAACATCCAGTATTCACCTGTCATACAGAGCTATCCGTGCCAAAAATGTCTGCGCCATTTCGACAAGGAACGTTAACGTCGGGGCAGAAAGGAAAGCAGGTCATGCCTGCTGGGTGCTGATTATAGCAGCAGCGCTTATGCCGCCGCCAGAGGCGCGCACAAGGAGGTCGGAATAATCCGAGTGCGCCCCTCTCTATCGCAGAAGTGCGGCTTCGGTGTTGTATCGATCCCCCCATTTACCGACAATAGGAAATGATTTGGCTTAGTGACCATTTTTCCTCAGCCATCCGCCAAAAAGAGCGGCTATGCTGATGGGTAAGCGAGTGGTGGTGATAGCCTCCGATGAGAAATAACGCCCCTGCGGAATAAGGGGCAGGCATTATTAACAGGAGTACGCGTGCCGCGATTGCATATTTATTGTTTGGCCAGCCTGTTGCTTGCTGCACCTGCCGTTGAGGCAGCGAAAGTGCGCTTGCAGCTTGAAGGGCTAACCGGGGATTTACAAAAGAACGTCAGGGCACGCTTGTCCACCATTGGTACTGACGAAGTGTCGAGCGATGGGCGCTTCCAGGCGCGTGTTTCACAGGCTATCAAGGAAGGTTTGCGGGCACTCGGTTATTACGAACCCGAAATCGATTTTGAGTCGCGTCCTGCACCGCCGCAGGGTGGCAGACCGGTGCTGATCGCCCATGTCAAACCGGGTGAACCGGTGAAAATTGGTGGCAGCCACATTGTGGTCGAAGGTGCCGCCAGAAACGATGATGATTACAAAGCCTGGGTGAAGCAGGGCACGCCGAAAGTTGGCACCCAACTCAATCACGGCGAATACGACAAATTTAAAAATGGCTTCTCCAGCCTGGCACTGCGTAATGGTTACTTCGACGGTGACTTTAAGCAAAGCCAGCTTGGCGTTTCGGTCGAAAGACGCGAAGCATTCTGGGATATCGACTACGACAGTGGCCCGCGCTACCGTTTTGGCGATGTCAGTTTCCAGGGCTCGCAAATCAACGAAGCCTATCTGCGTAATCTTGTGCCGTTCAAAAAGGGCGACCCTTACAGCTCGCGCGATTTGGCGGAATTAAACCGTCGTTTATCCGCCACGGGCTGGTTTAACTCGGTGGTTGTCGCCCCCGAATTCGACAAGGGCCGTCAAACCAAAGTGCTGCCGCTCAATGCGGCGGTATCGCCACGGGTTGAGAATACCATCGAAGCCGGTGTGGGCTATTCCACCGACGTCGGCCCGCGCCTGAAAGGCACGTGGAAAAAACCTTGGATTAACAGCAGCGGTCATAGCCTCACTGCCAGTTCCTATATTTCCGCGCCTGAACAACAGCTCGATCTCAGCTATAAAGTGCCCTTGCTGAAAAGCCCGCTGGAGCAGTATTACACCTTCTCGGGTGGTTTGAAGCGTACCGATCTCAACGACACCAAAGCGGACACCACCACGCTGGGCGTTTCGCGTAACTGGGACAGCAGCTCCGGCTGGCAGCGCGCGGTTAACCTGAAGTGGAGTCTCGATCACTTCACCCAAGGCAGTGTCACCAACACCACCATGCTGCTCTATCCAGGCGTGAGTTTGAGCCGCACGCGTTCGCGCGGTGGCTTGATGCCAACCTGGGGCGACTCGCAGCGTTATTCCGTCGATGTCTCCGATACTACCTGGGGATCCGATGTCGACTTCCTGATCCTGCAGGCGCAAAACGTCTGGATCCGTATGCTGGGCGAGAAAAATCGCTTTGTGGTACGCGGTAACCTTGGCTGGATCGAAACCAACGATTTTGACAAAGTCCCACCAGACCTGCGCTTCTTCGCCGGGGGCGACCGCAGTATTCGCGGCTATAAATACAAAGATGTCTCGCCGCGCGACAGTGACGGCAAGCTGACCGGTGCCTCCAAAATGGCCACCGGCTCGCTGGAGTATCAATACAACGTGACCGGCAAGTGGTGGGGCGCGGTGTTTGTTGATTCCGGTGAAGCGGTAAACGACATCAAACAGAGTGATTTCAAAACCGGTGCCGGTGTTGGCGTGCGCTGGGCTTCTCCGGTCGGGCCAATCAAATTTGATATCGCGCGGCCGATTGGCGATGACAAGGAACATGGTTTGCAATTCTATGTAGGACTGGGGCCTGAACTATGAAGCTGTGGAAAAAGGTCCTGATTGGATTCGGTATTTTTCTGGTGGTACTGTTTGGCAGTGTGGCGTTTCTGATTGGCACCACACCCGGATTGCATCTGGTGCTGAAAGGTGCCGATCGCTGGGTGCCCGGTTTATCGATCAACAAAGTCGAAGGTGGCTGGCGCGATCTGACGTTGAGTGGTGTGAAGTATGAGATGCCGGGCGTGAGCGTGGATGCCGGACGCTTCCATTTGGCGCTCAACCTGAACTGCCTGCTGCACTCGTCGGTGTGCGTGAATGACATCGGTTTGCAGGATGTGAGTGTGGTGGTCGACAGCAAGAAAATGTCCCCGGCCGCTGCGCCCCCGCCGCAGGAAGAGAGCGGTAGCACCAACCTGACCACGCCGTATCCGATTACGCTCAGCAAGATCGGCCTGCATAACATCAATGTCAAAGTGGATGACACGTCCATCTCGCTGCTGGACTTCACCACCGGCCTTAACTGGCAAGGGCGCGCGCTGACGTTAACCCCAACGCATATTCAAAGTCTGCTGATTGCGCTGCCGAAGGCGGCGAAAGTGGTTGATGAGCAAGTGGTGCAGCCGAAAGTGCAACAGCCGCAGCCGGATGAGAAACCCTTGGGTGAAACGCTGCAAGAGATGTTCGCTAAACCGCTGTTATCCGAACTGCCTGACTTCCAGCTGCCTTTGGATATCACCGTACAGGAGCTGCTCGGCGAACAGCTGCGCTTGACCGGCGATACCGATGTGTCGATTACCCGTCTGTTGCTGAAAGCCAAAACCGCTGACCGCCATCTTCAGTTAGAAACCTTTGACATCGATTCACCGCAAGGGCAGTTGAACGCCAGCGGTGATGCGCAGCTGGCAGATAACTGGCCGGTGAATTTCGCGCTCAGCGGATCGTTAAATCTCGATCCGATCAAGGGCGAGAAGATCAAAATGAATCTCAGCGGGGCGATGCGTGAAGAGCTGAAGCTGGGGCTGAATCTCTCTGGCCCGGTCCGCGCACAGCTGGATGCCGCCGCGCAACCGGCGGTAGCGGGTCTGCCACTGTCACTGAAACTCACCAGCCCGGAGTTGCGCTGGCCGCTTACCGGCCCGGTGCAGTATCAGGCGGATAACCTCGATTATCAGTTCAAAGGCAAAGCCACTGATTATGTGATGTCACTGCGCACCGCTGTGAAAGGCGAAGCCGTGCCGCCGGCGACCATTTCACTTGATGGCAAAGGCAACGTGCAGCAGTTCAGCCTGGACAAGCTGCGCGTGGCGGCACTGCAGGGTAACGTTGATTTAACCGCGCTGGTGGACTGGAGCAAAGCCATTAGCTGGCGCAGCGAATTGACGCTCTCCGGCATCAACACCGCCAAACAGTACCCGGACTGGCCTGCCAAACTCGACGGCAAAATCGCCACGCGTGGCAGCCTGTACGGCGGAAGCTGGCAGCTGAGCGTGCCACAGCTGGAGCTGAAAGGGAACGTGAAGCAGAACGCCGTCAGCGCCAATGGCTCACTCACCGGCAACAGCTATAACCAGTGGAAAATCCCGGGTATCAACATCGCGTTGGGCCGTAACCATCTGGATGTGAAAGGCGAACTGGGCGATACCCTGAATCTCGACGCCAACATCGATGCGCCGCATCTGGATAATGCACTGCCAGGACTCGGCGGTGTGGCGAAAGGCACGGTAAAAGCGCGCGGCACCTTACAGGCACCGCAGCTGCTGGCCGATCTCACGGCAACCGGCTTGCGCTGGCAGCAATTGCAGATCCGTCGTGTGGCGCTGGAAGGCGATGTGAAATCCAGCGATCAGATCGCCGGTAAGCTGCAACTGCGCGTCGAGCAACTGCAACAGGACGCACTGAAAATCAATCTGTTGACGCTGAACGCTGACGGCAACGAGAAGCAGCATCAGCTCAAGCTGAACGTGGAAGGCGAACCGGTCTCCGGTCAGTTGGCACTCAACGGCAGCTTCGATCGCAAAACCGAACGCTGGCAGGGCAATCTCAATAACACGCACTTTGATACCCCGGTCGGCGAATGGCGTCTGACGCGTGCGATGGCGATTGATTACCTCAACACTAAGCAGACCGCCACCATCGGTCCGCACTGCTGGCAAAACCCGAATGCGCAACTGTGTGTACCGGAGCCGATTGAAGCCGGGGCCAGCGGTCATGCCCATGTGGTGCTGAACCGCTTCGATTTGGCGATGATCAAACCTTTCCTCACCGATGCGACCAAGCTTAATGGCGTATTCAGTGGCGATGCGCGAGTGAACTGGACCGCCGATGGCGCGCTGCCAACCGGTACCGTATCGCTGAAAGGAAACGGCGTGAAAGTCGAACAAGACGTGCAGGGCAACACGCTGCCGATTGCCTTCGACACGCTCAACCTGAATGCTGCCCTTCGCAATGGCCGTGCCCAACTCGACTGGCTGATTCATATCGTCAACAACGGCCAGCTAAGCGGTAATGTGCAGATTGCCGATCCGCAAACCCGTCGCCAGCTGTCCGGCAATATCGGCATCAGCAATCTGTCGCTGGCGATGTTCAACCCGGCGTTGATGCAGGGCGAGAAGATCAAAGGCAATCTCAACAGTAACCTGCGTCTGGGCGGCACACTGCAACAGCCGCAGGTGTTTGGCCAGTTGGGGTTGAGCGATGTCAACGTGCAGGCCAGCTTTATGCCGGTCACACTCACCTCCGCCAATCTGAACATGGTGTTCAATGGCATGAGTTCGACGCTTAACGGCCTGTTGCAGACGACGCAGGGCAACCTCAATCTGGGCGGCAACGCCGACTGGAGCCAGCTGGATAACTGGCGAGCGCGTATCACTGCGCAGGGCAACCGTATTCGCGTCACCGTGCCGCCGATGGTGCGTATGGATGTTTCGCCAGACCTGGTGTTTGAAGCCACGCCAGCCGCGTTTAATCTGGATGGTAAGGTCGATATTCCGTGGGCGCGTATTACGGTGCAGGAAGTACCAGAAAGCGCCACTGGCGTCTCCTCGGATGAGGTGATGCTGGATAAAGATCTCAAGCCGATTCAGCCGAAGACCGCCGCCATTCCGATCAACAGTAACCTGGTGATCCACGTCGGTAACGATGTGCGGCTGTCAGCCTTTGGTCTGAAAGCCAAGCTGAATGGCGATCTTAAACTGGTGCAGGATAAAACCGGTCTGGGCTTAAACGGACAGATCAATATTCCCGATGGCCGCTTCCACGCTTACGGGCAGGATTTGATTGTGCGTAAAGGCGAGCTGCAGTTTGCCGGGCCGCCAGATCAGCCGTACGTAAATTTGGAAGCGATACGTAATCCGGAAGCCACCGAAGATGATGTCACCGCCGGTATTCGCGTCACCGGGCTGGCCGATGAGCCGAAAGTCGAGGTGTTCTCTGACCCCGCCATGTCGCAGCAGGAAGCGCTTTCTTACTTATTACGCGGTCAGGGACTCAGCAGCGATGGTGACAGTAATGCATTAACTTCAGCACTTGTGGGGTTAGGGGTTGCACAAAGTGGTCAGGTTATGGGTAAAATCGGCGAGACATTCGGCGTCAGTAACCTCGCACTTGATACCACCGGTGTGGGCGACAGCCAGCAGGTGCAGGTGAGCGGTTATGTGCTGCCGGGTCTACAAGTAAAATACGGTGTTGGCATATTTGATTCACTGGCGACGTTAACCTTGCGTTACCGCCTGATGCCCAAACTCTATTTGGAAGCCGTGTCCGGTCTCGATCAGGCACTGGATTTGCTCTATCAGTTTGAGTTTTAGCAATGCGAATAATTGTCTACGGCAGTTTACGGCGCAAACAGGGAAACAGTCACTGGATGACGAATGCGCAATGGCTCGGCGACCATCAGATTGAGGGGTTTGCGCTCTACAATCTGGGTCACTATCCGGGCGTCGTTGAAGATGAGGGAACCGTCTTCTGCGAAGTGTATCGCATCGACGCCAGCACGCTTGGCGAACTTGATGCCTTGCGCACTAAGAATGGCGAATACAAACGCCAACTCATCCAGACGCCTTACGGCAGTGCCTGGCTCTATGTCTATCAGCGTTCGATTGCGGGTCGTACCCGCATTGCGAGCGGTGACTGGCTAAAGCGCGACGACGCACCCGAGGCATAAATAAAAACACCGTCCATTGGACGGTGTTTTTTTATGCTTGCGAGGCAGAGAAGATTATTTCTTCTGTGCGCGCTCGTAAGAAGAGATGATTTCAGCTTTGGCCGCTTCAGCGTTGTCCCAGCCATCAACTTTAACCCATTTGCCTTTTTCCAGATCTTTGTAGTGCTCGAAGAAGTGGGTGATCTGCGCTTTCAGCAGTTCTGGCAGGTCGTTCACATCTTTGATGTGATCGTATTCTTTGCTCAGTTTGGTGTGCGGAACCGCAACCAGCTTGGCATCTTCGCCAGACTCGTCGGTCATTTTCAGCACGCCAACGGGACGGCAGCGAATCACTGAGCCCGGCACCAGCGGATACGGGGTTGGCACCAGCACGTCAACCGGATCACCATCCAGAGACAGGGTGTGGTTGATGTAACCGTAGTTGCACGGATAGAACATGGCGGTAGACATGAAACGGTCTACAAACAGGGCGCCAGACTCTTTGTCCACTTCATATTTGATCGGATCGGCATTCGCTGGGATCTCGATAACGACATAGATATCTTCTGGCAGTTCTTTACCTGCAGGCACCTGGTTCAAACTCATCTGGCTTTCCTTCATTGGTCATATGTTGAGTGACGGCTATTATAGCCAACTGACTCTGAAAGTATGCCCCCTTTTTGGCGTTTCGGAATGCTCCAACGGCCTACTTCGCGGTGACAAACAGCGAGACAATCCCTGCAGCAATCAGTGGTCCGACCGGCACACCACGGAAAAAGGCCACGCCAATCACGGTACCGATCAACAATCCACCAATCACTGAAGGCTGCACGCTCATAAAACTGACGCCGCGCCCGCCCAGCCAGGCAACAAACACCCCGACGATAATCGCTACGATCGATTGCCAGTTAGCAAATGACTTCAGCAAGGATGAAGCGGGCAACGTCCCACTCGCCAGTGGCGCCATTACCGCGACGGTTAGAATAATAATACCGATCTGAATGCCCTGTTTTTCCACATACGGAAAGAACTGCGACAGCGGTGTCAGCTTGATGGCGAGCAGGATCAGAATGGAAATGGTAACGGCACTGTTATGAACGAAATAGCTCAGGACGGCGAGGCAGACCAGAATGATGGTAGAGGCATAAGCAGCCATGATTTCTCCCTGAAGATGGATGGGTGCGCAGGTCAGTGCCTGCGCTGACGTTTTTTTAACGCCACCATTTATCAACAATCATCGGGATTGGCGCAACTGCCTTTGTTCATTGATTGCAACATCAGTGCCTGATTCCGCACCAGATTTACCCCCTGCGCCCCAACAGAAAGCGCTGCCATGCTGCCCTGGCTGCTGAGGAAATAGCTGCGGCTGGCTTCCATCCAACTGTCGCGATAGGCCAGCCACGCGCGTTGGGCAGCTCGTAATTTGTCTTTAGGTTCGCCAGTTAATTTTTTCATCACCTGGTTGTACTGCGTATTCATCTCTTTATCCCAGGCCTTATTGGCGCTGCCGTAGCACTGGGACATGCCTGCGGTGCTGGATTCCTTGTCCAGACACTGCTGCAGCTGCTGGTCGAGCGGATGCGTCTGTGCCATAGCCATACTACTGGCGAACAGACAGGCCATCGGGAGCCACTTTTTCATCATTTCATTCCTTCATTTTTGCGCAGCGGACTTCAGAAAAGCTGAAGGGTAAGCGAACGTCGGCAGATTGACCATCAACATTGGATAAAGTTTCTGCGATCAGCTGCCGATAATCTCTCCGTTTTAGGGCCAGTGGAGTTCTGCCTTTTCATACACACGGGAATGATCATGATTAGACAACTATCAATACGTACCGCTTTACTTGCGTTGTTGGCCATCATGACGGTGATGCTGTTAGCCGTCAGCGCCATGGGCATCTATGCCATTAATGCTGGAAATCAATCTCTGGACGCGCTGAACCGCATTCAGGGGATTGAGCTGAACAAGTTGTATCAGAGCCGCTCTGAGCTGATGCGCGCACGTGCTAACGCGGCATTGGCGGTGCGCAAAATCGAGATTGGCCTATTGGATGATGGCGCCAAAGTCACACAGCAGGCGCAGGCTGCTGTGGACAGCTCACACAAATTGCTGCAGGCGTTTGTCGATGCGGGCACTGTAACAGCGCATGGTAAAACTCTGGCCGATGCGATTGTGGCGACCTACAACGTCTACGATAAAGAAGGCATCACGCCCATGATGGATGCCTTAAAAAAACAGTACACCGATGAGTACTATCAGGTGCTGGAAGGCAAACAGTCACAGCTGGCAGCAAACTATTCGAAGGCGGTGAATGATTTCAGTATTTACGCCGATGAAGTCTCTGCGGCACGCCTCAAGCAGGCGGCTGACAACGAAGTCCGGATGAAGGTGATGATTGGCGTGGTGATGGTACTGACACTGGTGCTGATTGTACTGGCCTGGCAGTTGTTGCGTCGCTCGCTGCTGCGTCCTCTGGACAACGCAATCGTACATCTGGAACAGATTGCGGCGGGCGATCTCTCGCAGCCTTTACCTGCCGCAGGTAAAAATGAAATTGGTCGCCTGAATCAGGCCCTTTCCGATATGCAGCTGGCGCTGCGTGATTCGGTAAGCCAGGTGCGTGAAGCCAGCATGCAGATTGATGTGGGCAGCCGTGAACTGGCGGCGGGCACGGTGCATCTGTCGCAGCGTACCGAAGAGTCTGCCGCTTCGCTGGAGCAAACTGCCGCCAGCATGGAGCAGCTGACCGCCACTGTTCGTCTTAACGCCAGTAACGCTCAGCAGGCCAATCAGCTGGCCAGCAATGTGTCGACCAGCGCCGACCGTGGCGCAGAGGTGGTGGGTTACGTGATGGAGAAGATGCAGGAGATCACCCAAAGCTCTAACCGCATCGGCGACATCCTCAGCGTGATTGATGGTATCGCCTTCCAGACCAATATCCTCGCGCTGAACGCCTCAGTGGAAGCCGCGCGTGCTGGTGAGCAGGGCCGTGGCTTTGCTGTGGTCGCCAACGAAGTGCGTACGCTGGCCGGCCGCAGTGCGACCGCCGCTAAAGAGATTCGTGAGTTGATCAGCGAATCACAAACGCGCGTCAAAGAAGGCAGCGACATGGCGACACGCGCCGGTGAGACCATGGATGAAATCTCTAGCGAAGTGATGCGTGTCACCTCACTGATGAAAGAGATCTCTATTGCCTCGGAAGAGCAGAGCCGCGGGATTGAGCAGGTGAATCAGGCGGTGACGCAGATGGATGAAGCCGCGCAGCAAAACGCCGCGCTGGTGGAAGAAGCCAGTGCTGCCACGCAGTCGCTGGAAGCGCAGTCACAGCAGTTGCAGGAATCGATGGCGCAATTCCGCGTGGCGGCTAATGCTCTTTAAATCATTACGATATAATTTTTAAGTTATTTAAGGCTTGGAGATAAAAGCCTTACTTTGCTAAAAAATCATTCTTAATTATTTTAAGGATTATTAGCTTTTCATTATTGAAATGCGAAAGTGGATATTATTCGAGATCTGTTTGATGATCTCTTTGCCTGTCATTTCATACCCGCCCGATGCTGGTGATTACTCAGCGCCGGAGCGGGTTTGTTCATGCAGTCTAAACTGCTAAGAAATCATCAAGCCCTTTGGCCTCAATGTGCCTCAATGCAAGTGCAACAATCCCTTTAGGTTTTGTTGCACCTCGCTCCCATTTCTGGAGGCAAGTCGTTGAAACTTCGATACGTTCCGCAAACTGGCTTTGACTCAATTTCTCGCGTGCGCGCATTGCCTTGATGCGCTCGCCAGTGATTGAATCTTTCATCGCCTCTAACTTTGCTTCTGCAAAGATGGCGTCAGCCTCTTGCATCATATCTGCTGAGATCAGACCCGCCTTAAACTGGCGCTTCATCATTGCGTGCATTTTCAGTACGCGCCTATTAATCCTCATTTTTTACTCTCCTGATTAATAGAGGGTAACTCTACGTAAATCCGATTTTTCTCTAGCTTTTCAACTTGTTCAGCGGTGTAAGCTTTAGCCGCTTTGGATATCTGCCTGAACACTTTCAAATCAGAATCATCTATCTCACGCTTATTTTTAGGGATCTCTTTTTTTTCCCAACCGTCGATAAAATAGAGCTTATCTCCATGATGATACGCAACAATTGTTCTTGCGCTATCCTCGTCACCTAAACGCTTTTTGAAAACCCCACCGCCCAACGCGGCTTTAGTCGATCCATTTTTGATCTCTTCGATAAGCTCGGCTGCAACTGCGCGTAAGTCATCATCGCTAATTTTTGATTTCTTTCGCTTCTTGTTATAGCTCCACTCGACGAAAATTCTTAACTCAATTTCCATTTGATATCGTCCTGTCTGTGGTAAAAAATACTATAGCCAGGATTATTGTAAGATTCAATGCTACAGTCAGCAAAACGCCGTGCTGTCGCTGGAAGTGTAGTTGTAGCAGTTGCAGGAATATATGGCGCAGTTCGGTATGGTTGCCGCGTAAACAGAGTGCAATGTGCCCTATGGCGCGTTGCCACAGCCCTCTTCATGAAAGTGCAGGATCATCTCGGCTAACTGGTCATCTTCTGCCAGAAAATAGGCGGCGGGGATATCCAGCGCTTTCGCCAGCAGTTGCAGCGTCAGTAAATCGGGCTGATGCACACCGACTTCATAACGATTGATGCGCGCACTGGCGGAAAACTCTTCAATACCAGCGGCAATCCCTAACCCTTTTTGCGAAAAACCCTTCACCAGACGCGCCTGTTTCAGGCGTCGGCAGAAGGTATTTTGCAGGGAAGAGGTCGGTTTCATGCCTACGAGAATCGTAGATTTACTGCTTGTCAGATACTACGAGTAACGTAGTATCGTTATGGCAACCTATAACGAGAACTAAGGAGAGTGACGTGGGTGAAAGCAAGCAGGACTGGCATCAGGCCGATATTATTGCCGCCTTACGCAAGAGAGGGACGTCATTAGCCGCCGTATCCCGCGCGGCGGGCTTATGTTCCACTACGCTGGGCAATGCCTTAATTCGACCCTGGCCTAAGGGCGAATGGCTGATTGCTGAAGCGATTGGCGTTACACCGGATGAAATCTGGCCCAGCCGCTACTACTCCCAGCAGGGGGAGCTCATCGATCGGCAGGCAAAGCGCCGAAAATAAGCCAATAAAAAAGCCCGCTGACAAAGTCGCGGGCTTTTTTCACATCACATCAGCTTATTCGTGGCTGTCCGGGAACTCACGGATAAAGCGCTCAACGTCATCCACCATCGCGTCATTGCCGCAGAAGAACGGGCAGCGCTGGTGCAGCGTTTCTGGCTGGATATCGAGGATACGATGCTCGCCATCGCTGGCTTTACCGCCAGCTTGTTCAGCCAGGAATGCCATCGGGTTGCACTCATACAGCAGACGCAGCTTGCCTTTCGGGTGGCTTGCAGTGCTTGGATACAAATAGATGCCGCCTTTCAGCAGGTTACGGTGGAAGTCTGCCACCAGTGAACCGATATAGCGCGAGGTGTATGGGCGCTTGGTGGCGATATCTTCTTCCTGACAGAACTTCAGGTACTTCTTCACGCCCTGAGGGAAGCGAATGTAGTTACCTTCGTTGATGGAGTAGGTGTAGCCTTTCTCCGGGAAGGTCATGCGCTCATGGCTCAGGCAGAATACGCCCAGTGACGGATCGTAAGTAAACGCATGCACGCCCACGCCGGTGGTGTAGACCATCATGGTGGAAGAACCGTAAACCACATAGCCTGCCGCAACCTGCTTGTTGCCTGGCTGCATAAAGTCAGCTTCGGTGATCGGCGTACCCGGCTCACTGATGCGGTGGTAGATAGAGAAAATGGTACCGACGGAAACGTTCACGTCGATGTTGGAAGAGCCGTCCAGCGGATCCATCAACACCACATATTTACCGTCTTCTGAGCCTTCAAAGATCACGAACTCATCTTCTTCTTCGGAAGCGATACCGGCAACCACACCACGCGCTTTCAGAGCAGCTTTCAATTTTTCATTCGCGAAGAGGTCCAGCTTCATCTGCTGTTCGCCCTGCACGTTTTCCACGCCGCTGGCACCGAGAATATCCACCAGACCCGCTTTGTTGATGTCGCGGTGGATAATCTTAGCTCCGAGCTTAATGGAGGAAATCAGCGCCGTCAGTTCACCTGTGGCGTGTGGAAAGTCGTGTTGCTTCTCGACGATGAATTCGCCTAACGTTTTCATAACACATTCCCTGAATCTACGGTGGAGTGGCAGCAGATGTAACACGCTACCAACGTATGAGCGCAGTTTAGCCGATTGAACTTTAAAAACCATAGTCCTAATCCGTTTCTTCCCACTCTGCTCGGGGTTACACTGTGCGCCGAACTTTTGAGTAATGGATCTCTATATGCGCATTCACATCCTTGGGATTTGTGGCACCTTCATGGGCGGACTGGCAATGCTGGCCCGTTCGCTAGGGCATGAAGTGACCGGCTCTGACGCCAATGTCTATCCGCCGATGAGCACCTTGCTGGAACAGCAAGGCATTGAATTGACAGAAGGTTATGATGCCAGTCAGCTCGATCCGCAGCCGGATCTGGTGATCATCGGCAACGCCATGACGCGCGGCAATCCGTGTGTGGAAGCGGTTCTGGAACGTAACATTCCGTACCTCTCTGGCCCGCAGTGGCTGCATGATTTCGTGCTGCGTGACCGTTGGGTGCTGGCCGTGGCCGGAACCCATGGCAAAACGACCACCGCAGGCATGGCAGCGTGGATTCTGGAGGCCTGTGGCCTTGAACCGGGCTTCATCATTGGTGGTGTGCCCGGAAACTTCGAGGTTTCGGCAAAATTAGGAAAAAGTCCATTCTTCGTGATTGAGGCGGATGAATACGACAGCGCGTTCTTCGACAAGCGTTCCAAATTTGTCCATTACTGCCCGCGCACGCTGATCCTCAACAACCTTGAATTCGATCACGCCGATATCTTTGACGATCTGCGCGCGATCCAGAAGCAGTTCCATCACCTGATTCGCATCGTGCCGGGCCAGGGCAAGATTCTGCTGCCGGAACACGATAACAACCTCAAGCAGGTGATGGCGATGGGTTGCTGGAGCGAACAGGAAACGGTTGGCGACAACGGCCACTGGCAGGCGAAAAAGCTGACGCCGGACTCCTCCCACTGGGAAATCTGGCTGGATGGCGAGAAAGTCGGTGAAGTGAACTGGGCGCTGGTCGGCGAGCACAACATGCACAATGGCCTAATGGCGATTGCGGCCGCACGGCACGTCGGCGTGAAGCCGGTGGATGCCGGTGAGGCGCTCAGCAGCTTTATCAATGCGCGCCGTCGTCTTGAGCTGCGTGGTGAAGTGAATGCCATCAAGGTGTATGACGATTTTGCCCATCACCCCACTGCAATCCTGGCGACGCTGGCGGCGCTGCGCAGCAAAGTCGGTGGCACCGCGCGTATTCTGGCGGTGCTGGAGCCGCGCTCCAACACTATGAAAATGGGCGTAAGCAAAAACGAGCTGGCGCCGTCACTGGGTCGCGCCGATAACGTGTTCCTGTTCCAGCCGCACCACATTCCCTGGCAGGTGTCTGATGTCGCGGAAGCCTGCATCCAGCCGGCGAAGTGGAGCGCGGATATCGATACGCTGGTGGAAATGGTGGCAAAAGAAGCCCAGCCAGGCGATTCCATTCTGGTGATGAGTAACGGCGGCTTTGGTGGCATCCACCAGAAACTGCTGGAGAGATTGGGACGTTGATGGCGTGGCGACCCTTTAATCGGGGTTGCCACGGGGTTTGATGACGCTCTGTTAACTGCCCAAATAAAAAAGGGTCGCCTGTTGGCGACCCTTTTTATGCACGCGATAAACTCACGCCTCAGCCAGTTCGCGCAGATACTGGAAGATCTGACGGGTGGCTTTCGGTGGCTTGTTAGCGGCTTTCTCTTTCTGCGCATTACGAATCATGGTGCGCAGTTGCTGGCGATCGGCCTGCGGATAGAGGTTAATCACTTCCGCGATAGCGTCATCGCCTTTCTCGATCATGCGATCGCGCAGTTGCTCGAGTTTATGGAACAGCGCCACCTGCTGGTTATGGCGGTTCTTCAGCTTATCCAGTGCCTGACGAATCGGATCTTCATCGCGCGCGCGCAACATCTTACCGATCAGCTGCAACTGGCGGCGACGGCCTTCCTTTTTAATACGCTGTGCCAGCTCAATGGCGGCACGCAGATCATCGTCGAGTGGAATTTTGTCGAGGGAGTTTTTCCCCAGATCCACTAACTCGGCGCCCAGGCGTTTCAGCTCTTCGGCGTCGCGTTTAATTTCGCTTTTGCTGACCCAGATAATCTCTTCGTCTTCATCTTCTTCGTTTTGATTATCTGGCACATCGTCGAGCCAGTCATCGGGCTGCTTGGTCATCTCTTGGCTCCCTAAAAAAAAGAGGCTAATCCTACCAGTTTATCGGGCGACTGCGAAATTGTTCTCTGAGTCTGATAGACTCAATAAATTCATACTTAAGATTAGACGGCAGGTCGATGAACGTATCTACTCAGGTTGCAGAACAACGTAAAGTGTTAGAACAGGCTGTCGCGCAGGCGCTGGAACTGGCGAAAGCCAGCACCGATGGAGCAGAAGTTGCGGTGACCAAAACCACCGGCATCGGCGTCAGTACCCGCTATGGCGAAGTGGAAAACGTCGAATTCAACAGCGATGGTGCACTTGGCATCACCGTCTATCATCAGAACCGCAAAGGCAGTGCTTCTTCAACCGACCTCAGCCCGGATGCCATCAAACGCACCGTGCAGGCGGCGATCGACATTGCGCGCTACACCTCGGTTGATCCTTTTGGTGCCCCGGCCGATCCCGATCTGCTGGCGTTTGAAGCGCCGGATCTCGATCTTTACCATCCGTGGGAGATCGATGCCGATCGCGCTATCGAATGGGCCGCACAGGCAGAACAGGCGTCGCTGCAGGCTGACAAGCGCATTACCAATACCGAAGGCGGCAGCTTCAACAGCCACGTCGGCATCAAAGTCTTCGGTAACAGCCACGGCATGTTGCAGAGCTACTGCTCCAGCCGCCATTCGCTCTCCAGCTGCGTGATTGCCGAGCAGGATGGCAACATGGAGCGGGATTACGCTTACACCATCGGCCGCTCTATTGACGATCTGCAAACTGCCGATTGGGTAGGGCAAGAGTGTGCACGTCGTGTGTTGTCACGTCTGGCGCCGCGCAAACTGCCAACCATGAAAGCACCGGTGATCTTCGCGCCGGAAGTGGCGACGGGTCTGTTTGGCCATCTGGTCGGCATGATCAGCGGCGGCAGCGTCTATCGCAAAGCGACCTTCCTGCTGGATTCACTCGGCAAACAGATCCTGCCTGAGTGGCTGACGATTGAAGAGAAGCCGCATTTGCTGAAAGGGCTGGCGTCTACGCCGTTCGACAGCGAAGGTGTCCGCACGCAAGCGCGCGACATCATCAAAGATGGCGTGCTGCAAAACTGGCTGCTGACCAGCTATTCGGCACGCAAGCTTGGCCTGCAGAGCACTGGCCATGCGGGCGGTATTCACAACTGGCGCATTGCGGGCCAGGGGCATAGCTTTGAAGATATGCTGAAGCAGATGGGCCGTGGTTTAGTGGTCACCGAAATGATGGGCTCCAGCGTCAGCGCCATGACCGGTGACTATTCGCGCGGTGCCTCAGGCTTCTGGGTTGAAAACGGTGAAATCCAATATCCTGTGAGCGAGATCACAATTGCGGGCAACCTCAAGGACATGTGGCTCAATATGGTAACGCTCGGTAACGACATTGAAACGCGCAGCAATATACAATGCGGGTCGGTGCTGCTGCCGGAGATGAAAATCGCCGGACAATAAAGACATCGCTTCATGAAAGCAGCCCGCAAGGCTGCTTTTTTTTTAGCCCGACAATAAAACCCCCAAAATTATTCGCGTGACAGAAAGGCGGCAAGTGAATGAATCCTCAGGACGTTACATCAGTCAGTGACTGGGGTGAGTGAGCGTAGCCAACGTGTCTGGAACCTGAAATATGACGGGAAATAAGGAATATTTATGCGTAAGCATGTGATTGCAATGTTGTCTCTCTCGCTGTTGTTCTCTTCAGCTAGCGTATTCGCTGCTGACCTGAAGAGTGATATGGATACCCTGAAAGATGGCCTGAGCGTGGTGAAGAAAACCTCTGATGCTCAGGAAATGCAAACCGCGCTCGGCAAGATGCGCCAGGCGGCGGAGGATGCTAAAAAATCCACGCCGGAAAAACTGGAAGGTCAGGCTGCCGATAGCGCCCAGATTAAGGATTATCACGCTGGTCTTGATTCTCTGATTGCGCAGATTGATGTCGTCGATCAGTTGGCGAAAGCCAACAAGCTCGACGAAGCCAAAACTGAAGCGAAGAAGTTGGAAGATATTCGTAACGCCAACCATAAGAAATTCCGCTGATAACCCGGCCAGCCCTGTGGCTGGCCTTATCTCCCCTCGCATTTCCTCCGTTTAAACGCATCGATTCCCGGCATAACCCGCATTTTTGTGACCTGTTTCGCACACTTCATGCGTAGTGCGATCTGGCGCACACACACCCGTGGGATTTCCACTTTGAGGTGGAAAAGATGCGTCTCCACAGCCTGAAGCGGAAAGCGTAATTTCTTTTCAACGCGAATTATCTCTAATTGTCCGCAGTAAACAGGAGTAGCAAGGTGAGGAGTGAAGCTGTCCCACTGAAACAGAGCACGCCGGAAGCCATTCAGGCGCTGGCGGATAACGTGATGAAGCAAATTGCGGCGATCTACGCTGCGCACCACATCGAAGCCAACGCCGTGCAGCAGCAGATGCTGGCCTCGCATGTGCGGGCGATGGCAGCGCGTTCGCTCACAGGTGAAGCCTTGCCGGAAGTGGAAGCCGAACTGTTTGAAGACATCTCGCCAGAAACCATGGCGCTGGCACAGCAGGTGGTCGATCTGTTTGGCAATCTGCCAAAAGAAGAAGCCTGGCTGCTATCGGTGCATATCGAAGTGGCGAAATCCAACGAAGCATAAATCGAGAGGAATTGAACATGGTAACAGTCGTGATTGGTGATCGTCTGGGTAAAGGTCAGAAAGTCGCAGCAGGGATTGAGAAAGCAGGCGGCCGTGCCGTTGTGGTGCCGGGCGTAGCAGCGGACATGAAGCTGGGCGATGTGATGAAAGCGGAAAACGCCGACTTCGGCATCTCTTTCTGCGGCAGCGGCGGTGCCGGTGCCATCACTGCGCAAAACAAATATGGCTACAAAGCCAAACACGGTATGCGTTCGATTGATGAAGGCGTGACCGCCATCAACGAAGGCGCCACCGTGCTGGGCTTTGGCTTTATGGATAAAGAAGAGCTGGGTGAACGTCTGGTGCAGGCCTGGAATAAAAAACACGGCAGCTAAGCATGAAACAGCAATACGAGACGCAGGTTACGGTGCAGGGCAAAGGCGACAGCAAAGCGAAAGCCTTTTCCGATGCACTGAGCAAGGTGCAGCAGCAAGTGCTGCGCACCAGCCAAAAGATTCTGTTGCGCATTGAACCCATAGATGTGCGGGTGCTGCGCGCGCAGGAGAGCGTACGCACAGAGAAGTTCTTGTTCTTCTTTCTGGCGCGCGAACGACGGAATTACAGCGTCGAGTTGGAAATCACCGTCAGCGTCACCGTGATCGACACCGACAAGGTGGATTTCATCGCGACGAAATAAAAACGACAACAAAGGGTACAACAACATGTTTTTAATCATTTTGTTTAAGTCGTTGATCATTGGTGGATTGGTTGGCGTTGGGGTAGGAGCGGGCGCAGCGCGCATGTTCCATGCACCGACCACGCAAGGTATGGGCGCGTTTCGTACCTTGGGTGAACTCAATTCCTGTGAGGGCGATCCCGCTTCGCACTTCTCCTTTGGTCTTGGCTTCTTCTTTAACGCCTGGGCATCGTCTGTGGCTGCAGGTTCCTTCACTCAGGACGTTGATCACCGCATTCTGCCTAACTGGGGCGCAGCCGCGTTGATGGTGAAAAACCGCAACGTCGCCGAAACCCTGCATAACCCAAAACGCATGGCGATTGCCTGCGGCATCATCGGCATGATCGTGGTGGCGTTCCTCAACAGCACGGCTTCTGCGGTGCCTGCAGCGTTGCAGGTTACGGCGGTTAAAGTGCTGGTGCCGGCGGCCAACCTGCTGGTGAACACCGTGATGCCGGTGATCTTCTGGCTGGCAGCGATTGATGCCGGCAAGAAATCCGGTTTCTGGGCAACCATCTTTGGTGGTCTGGCGCAGTTGATCATGGGCAATGCCGTACCGGGTCTGGTGCTGGGTATCCTGATTGGTAAAGGCGTGGAAGAGAGCGGCTGGAACAAAGTCACCAAAGTGATGATGTTCGCGATTGTGCTGCTGTTCGCTCTGAGCGGCTTCTTCCGTGGTTTCGACATGAAACTGCTGCAATCCTTCCAACTTGGCATTCCTGGCTGGCTGGACATGATTCACAACAGCCTGAGCGGCAAATAAGGAGCCTTGAGAATGAACGAGACCGAAAACAAAGGGTTCTGGTACGCCGACTGGTCTTTCCCGATCTTTGTTGGCCTGCTGTCCGCCGGGGTGTTTGCCGGTACGCACATGTACTACCTGTACGGCATCGGTGCATTTAACGAAGTGGCGTTTGTTTCGATGCTGCGTTCCGGCATGGAAACCGGCGTGTATGGCGCCGTGGCGGCGTTTGGTGCCAGCTTCCTGTTTGCTCGCATCATCGAAGGTTCGCTGGTCGGGATTCTGGATATCGGCGGCGCGATTCAAACCGGTGTCGGGCTGGGCGTTCCCGCTTTACTGCTGGGCGCGGGCATCGTGTTCCCGGTGGCGAACTTTGCGGCATCACTGGCAACGGGCCTGGTGGTGGGATTAGCCATTGGCTATCTGATTATCCTGGCGCGTAAGTTCACCATCAATCAGAGCGACTCCACTTACGGTGCGGACGTGATGATGGGTGCAGGTAATGCTTCCGGCCGCTTCCTTGGGCCGTTGATTATCCTGTCTGCGATGGCGGCATCGATTCCCATCGGCCTCGGTTCGCTGGTGGGTGCGCTGTTGTTTTATCTGTGGAACAAACCGATCACCGGTGGCGCGATTTTAGGTGCCATGGCGTTAGGCGCGATGTTCCCGGTTTCGCTGTAAAGCTGTCACCGATTTAACGGTCGCCCTTCACGGCGACCCTACGATTGAACAGTGCATTCTGTGGGGGGCGCATTAATGCCCCCACACAGATGTGATGCAGATTCCGTAGGGTGCGCATCTATGTGCACCAGGCTGAATGCAGGTTGTTAAGGAGTGAATATGTTTGATCTGATTCTGCGCCGCGCGCGTTTGTGCGACGAACAGCTGGTGGATATCGCCATCCAGCAGGGCAAAATTGTCGCGGTCGGCGACGTCAGCGGTTCAGCTCAGCAGGAGCGCGATTTAGAGGGGCGCTATTACGTCAGCGCAGGCTGGATCGACAGCCACGTGCACTGCTATCCCAAATCCCCCATTTATCACGATGAAGCCGATGCGATTGGCATGGCGCAGGGCGTCACTACCGTGGTTGATGCAGGCAGCACCGGCGCGGATCATATCGACGATTTCTATCAGCTCACCCGTTCCGCCACCACCGAAGTGCGCGCGCTGATCAACATCTCACGCACTGGCATCATCACCCAGAACGAGCTGGCCGATATGGCGCAGATTGACGGTGACGCCGTGGTGCAGGCGGTGAAACGTCGCCCGGACTTTATCGTGGGGCTGAAAGCGCGCATGAGCAGCAGCGTGGTGGGTGAGAATGGCATTCAGCCGCTGATTCGCGCCAAAGCCATTCAGCAGGCGGCGGGAAATCTGCCACTGATGGTGCACATCGGCAACAATCCGCCGGTGCTGGAAGAGATTGCCGATCTGCTCACTTCCGGCGACATCATTACTCACTGTTTTAACGGCAAACCAAACCGCATTCTTTCACCACAGGGTGAATTGAAAGCGGCAGTGAAAAACGCCATCGCGCGTGGCGTAAAACTGGATATCGGCCACGGCAGTGCCAGCTTCAGCTTTGAAGTGGCCCGTCAGGCCATCGCGCAGGGCATTCTGCCCGACACCATCAGTTCGGACATTTATTGTCGCAACCGCATCAACGGCCCGGTACATAGCCTGGCGCACGTGATGTCGAAATTCTTCAGCATTGGCATGACGCTGCCGCAGGTTATCGACTGCGTCACCGGCAATGCCGCGGCTGGCCTGCGCTTAGCGGGTAAAGGGCGCTTAACAGAAGGTTATGACGCCGACCTGACCATTTTTACCGTCAAAGAGGAAGCCCGCCCGTTCGTCGATGCTGAAGGCGAACGGGTTTTGGGTGAGCAACATTTGCTGCCGCTGGCCGTGGTTATCGCGGGTAAGTGGCATCTGACTGATGAAGGGAAAGCTAATCATGTCTTCGATTTATGAAAAATATGACCTGAAACAGGTCATCAATGCCTCCGGTCGTATGACCATTCTGGGTGTTTCAACGCCTTCCGCCGATGTGGTGGAGACCGTCAGCTACGGTTTGAATCACTATTTCGAGATCAAAGATCTGGTCAACAAAACCGGCGCGTACATCGCGAAGTTGCTGGATGTCGAGAGCGCGGTGGTGGTTTCCTGCGCCTCTGCGGGCATCGCACAGAGCGTGGCGGCGGTGATCGTCAAAGATAACGACTGGCTGCTGGACAACCTGCATGCAGCGCCGCTGACCGTGCCGCACGACATCGTGGTGCCGAAAGGTCATAACGTGAACTTCGGTGCGCCGGTGGGTGCGATGGTGGCGCTGGGCGGCGGACGTCTGGTGGAGGCTGGTTACAGCAACGAATGTTCGCCTGAACAGCTGGCTGCCGCCATCACGCCAACCACGGCGGCGCTGCTGTACATCAAGTCACATCACTGCGTGCAGAAAAGCCACCTCAGCGTGGAGCAGGCGGCGGTCGTCGCCCGCAAACATGGCATTCCGTTAATCGTGGATGCGGCGGCAGAGGAAGATCTGCAGTGCTACTACCAGATGGGTGCGGACCTGGTGATCTACAGCGGCGCCAAGGCGATCGAAGGGCCGACCAGCGGTCTGGTGATTGGCCGCACTCAGTACGTTGAGTGGGTCAAACGTCAAAGCAACGGTATTGGCCGCGCGATGAAAGTCGGTAAAGAGGGCATTCTCGGTCTGACGCAGGCGATTGAAAACTATCTGGTGCAGCCGAAAACCACCGGTGCAGAGATGGTGGCCAACATGACGCCGTTTATCGACAACCTCAATACGCTGAATGGTGTGTCCGCACGCGTAGTGTGGGATGCGGCAGGCCGCGATATCGCCCGTGCTGAGATCAAGTTCGATGAAGCCGTCACACAATGGCCAACCGGCGAGCTGGTGCAGGCGTTGAAAACCGGCGACATCGCTATCTACTTCCGTGGCTACAAGGCCAATGAAGGCATTATCGAAGCCGACGTGCGTAGCGTCAGCGCCGATCAGTTGCATATTATTTTTAGCCGTATCCAGGCGTTACTCAGTGGAGGAAAACGCGTATGAGTCTGAACCCGAATTTTTATCAGGGCCGTCTGTGCCTCAACGTGCTGGCCGGTTCTAAGCAGAACGCCAAAGAGATCTGGCAGGCCGCAGAAGGCCATGTGCTGGTGGGCGTGTTATCAAAAAATTACGCGAGCAATGAAGAAGCGATTGCCGATATGCGCGAGTACGCGGCGCTGATCGACAACGCGCTGTCCGTCGGACTGGGCGCAGGCGATCCTAATCAGTCGGCGATGGTGAGTGAGATCTCAGCGGTGCTGCAACCGCAGCACGTGAACCAGGTGTTTACCGGTGTGGCGACCAGCCGCGCGCTGCTCGGGCAGAATCACACCGTGGTCAACGGTCTGATTTCGCCAACCGGCACGCCGGGCCTGGTGAAAATTTCCACCGGACCGCGCAGCTCGCAGCTGGAGGATGCGATTGTGCCGATCGACAGCGCCATCGCCATGCTGCAGGACATGGGTGGCAGTTCGGTGAAATACTTCCCGATGGGCGGCTTAAAAGCGGTGAATGAGTACCGTGCCGTTGCTGAAGCCTGTGCGCGTCACGACTTCTGGCTGGAACCGACCGGCGGCATCGATCTCAATAACTTCGAAGCCATTGTGCAGATTGCACTCGATGCGGGCGTCAGCAAAGTGATTCCACACGTCTATAGTTCGATCATCGACAGTGCCACTGGCGACACGCGCATTGACGATGTGCGTCAGCTTCTGGCAACGTGCAAGAAACTGCTGTAACAATCGAGTCACAGGTGAAGCTCCGTGAGATTTCCCAATCAGCGTCTGGCCCAACTTTTCGCTGCGCTGCAAAACGAAACGCTGCCGCAGGATGAGCTGGCGCGCCGCTTTTCTGTTTCAACGCGCACGGTGCGCACCGATATCACCGCGCTGAATGCGCTGCTGGAGCAACACGGCGCACAGTTCGTACTGGCGCGCGGCGCGGGATACCAGCTGAAGATCGACGATGTGGCGCTTTTTGACCGTCTGCAGGAAGAGAGCGCCGCGCCGCTGCGCGTGCCGCGCACTTCTCAGGATCGCGTGCGCTATTTGCTCACGCGTTTTCTCACCGCCGCCTATTCTCTCAAGCTGGAAGACCTGTCGGAAGAGTGGTTTGTCAGCCGCGCCACCCTGCAAAGCGATATGGCGGAAGTGCGCGAGTGGCTGGGCCGCTATCATCTGAATATCGAAACCAAACCCCATTACGGCATGAAGTTGTTCGGCAGCGAAGCGGCGATCCGCACCTGCCTGACGGATTTGCTGTGGCAGATTGATCAGGAGATGCCTGATAGCCCGCTGTTGACGGTGGAAGCGCTGCACAGTGGCATCCTGGCACAGCTGGAACCGCTGTTGCAGCACTGCTTTAATCAGTATGCGATTCGCCTGAGCGATGAGGGTGAGCGCTATCTGCAAATTTACTGTGCGGTGGCGGTGCGACGCATCAGCGAAGGTTTCCCGCTCAACGACCCCGGCGCGGAAGATGTCGGTGAAGAGGTGCGCGAAGCCGCGCATCATCTGGTGAATCTGATGCAGCCGCTGGTCGGCAAACCGATCTCGCAGGCGGAAGAGAACTGGCTACGCGTCAATATCGCCGCCCGGCAGATTCAGGCGCTGTCGCCCAGCACCATTAATGCTGATGATGCCGATGCGCTGGTCGACTACCTGCTGAACTACATCAACACCCATTACAACTACCGCTTGCAGCAGGATGAGCAGCTGCGGGCCGATCTGCTCACCCATATCAAAACCATGATTACCCGGGTGCGCTACCAGATTCACATCCCCAATCCGCTGCTGAGTAACATCAAACAGCACTATCCGATGGCGTATGACGTGACGCTGGCGGCGGTGACCAGTTGGGGAAAATACACGCCTTATAGCATCAGCGAGAACGAAATCGGTTTTCTGGTGCTGCACATCGGTGTCGGGCTGGAGCGGCATTACGATGTCGGCTATCAACGCCATCCACAGGTGCTGCTGGTGTGCGACAGCGGCAACTCCACACTGCGCATGATTGAAGCGCTGCTGCTGCGTAAATACCCGCAGTTGGTGGTCACGGCGCGTTTGTCACAGCGTGATTACGAGATGCGCGAACACATCGACGAAGATTTCGTGATTTCCACCGTGCGTTTGAGTGAGAAGAATAAGCCGATTGCGGTGATGTCGCCGTTCCCGACCGAGTTCCAGCTGGAGCAGTTGGGCAAGTTGGTGCTGGTGGATCGCACACGACCTTACATGCTGGAAAAATACTTCGATGCACAGCACTTTATGGTGCTGGATAAGCCGATGACGCAATCCGCGCTGTTCCGCGTGTTGTGCGATCAGCTGGAGTCAGAAGGCTGTGTGGATGCGGACTTTTATCCCTCCGTTGAAGAGCGAGAAGCGATTGTCAGCACCCTGCTCGGCGAAGGCATTGCGCTGCCACACTCACTGGGATTGCTGGCGAAGAAAACCGTGGTGTATACCGTGCTGGCACCGCATGGCGTGAGCTGGGGTGATGAAACCGCTTCGGTGATTTTCCTGCTGGCGATAAGCAAAAGCGAATACGAAGAGGCGATGGCGATTTACGATCTGTTCGTCACTTTCCTGCGGGAGAGGGCGATGACCCGATTGCGCGATTGCGCGGATTTCGTCAGCTTTAAAGCGGTGGCGATCGATTGTCTCAGCCGGATGTGAGGGTAAACCAGGGTGGGATGAAGCCAGCACGACAACGTCCGGCATGCATCCTTGCTGACGAGGTTTGGGATGAATGCCCACATTACAACGTCCGGCATGCATCCTGGCTAACGAGGTTTGAAATGAATGCCAATACTACAACGTCCCACACGCATCCCGCCCCAGGATGTTTGGGAAGCATGTCGACGCTTTACTATTCGGCCTGGATGCCGGGCTGTGATGATTGGGATGAATATCCCGCTACACTGTTGGGGGAGAGTCGGCATTTATGCCGACCAGGTCTTAATCAGCTACGCTGCTTCGCCAGCAATCGCGGGATCTCACGCAAGCACCACGCTTTGGCTTCACCCATGCTATCGCGGCGCCATGCCATAATAATATCCACTTCACGGGTGTATTCGGCACTCACCACACGCAGACGGCCTTCGGCGATATCCTGTTCCACCATCGGATAAGGCATGGTGGCGACACCCAATCCTGCCAGCAGGGCGCGACGTTTGTCGTCCATACTGCTCACCGTCAGGCGCTGCTGTTTATCCAGCAACTGTACCGTTAACACCGGGCGTTCGCGCGCGGTATCTGCCACCGCGATACCGCGATACTTCACGCGCGTCACTTCAGACAGCGGCTCGGCTTCCTGATGAATCGGGTGATCCGGACTGGCCACGTAGACGCTCATAATGCTGTAAAGCTTACGGGTGTTGATCTCGGTTGATGCACGGAAATGCATATCAGGCGCAATCACGATGTCCGCGCGGCCCTGTTCAAGACGCTCCCAGGCACCGGCCAGCACTTCCGTCACCAGCGAAATCTGCGTGTTGGCTTTCTCCGCCAGCTTTTCAACGACAGGAAACAGCAGATTGGTGGGGATCAGTGCTTCGGCTACGATGGTGAGATGGGTTTCCCAACCGCGTGCCAGCGCTTCGGCATCGGTGGTGAGTTTATCGGCCGCTTCCAGCAGCACGCGCCCACGCTCCAGCAGCATACGCCCGACATTGGTGAACTTGGTGCGATGGCCGGAGCGGTCAAACAGCACCACGTCCAGTTCCTCTTCCAGCTTCTGCATGGTGTAGCTCAATGCAGAGGGAACGCGGCCCAGTTCATCGGCTGCCGCAGCAAAGCTACCACGACGATCAATAGCATCCATCACACGTAAAGCTTCGAGGGTTAACGCGCGGTCTTTTGCCATGCCGGTTCTCTGTCAGTAAATTTGAATATGCCAGGCAGATTAACTGGCTAACAATCCGGCGTCCAGCCTTTTACCATTAACGTATAAAGCCTGTGGTCGAATCTCACCGCAGTGCGTCGGAGGTAAATCATGATGACAACCCGCTGCGCGTCAGCATGTGGCCAGGCCGATTTCGGTTGGTTGCAGGCGCGATACAGCTTCTCTTTTGGCCACTATTTTGACCCGAAATTAATGGGCTACGCTTCATTGCGTGTGCTTAATCAGGAAGTGCTGGCACCCGGTGCGGCGTTCCAGCCACGCAGCTATCCGCAAGTGGATGTGCTGAACCTGGTGTTGCAAGGCGAAGCAGAGTACCGCGATAGCGAAGGTAACCACCTGATCGCGCGGGAAGGCGAAGCCATGCTGCTGTCGGCGCGGCAGGGCGTGAACTACAGTGAAATCAATATCAGCAAAGATCACCCGCTAACACGTATGCAGCTGTGGCTGGCGGCCTGCCCGGATCGAGAGAATCCGCTGCTGCAGAAAATCGCTGTGCCGCAGCAGACCCGTTTCTTGCTGGCCTCGCCAGACGGCGTGGATGGCAGCCTGCAACTGCGTCAGCAAGTTTGGGTCCATCAGGTGATACTCGCCCCCGGTGAGCAGCATACGGTGAAACTGAACGGCCCTCGCGCCTATCTGCAATCCATCCACGGTTCGTTGGATCTGCAGGCAAGTAGCGCCAATCAGGAGTTACTGAGCTGCGGTGACGGCGCGTTCTTGAGTGAAGAACAGCAGATTACGTTGCAGGCGAAAACGCCGCTGCGTGCCCTCGTCATCGATTTACCGGCATAAAAAAAGCAGCCCGCTGAGGCTGCCCTTGTCTGTGGTCGGGGCGCAACTGACTGCGCCCGTCAGATGCAGATTACTTCAGAATGGTGAACGCGGTCGTTACGTGTTTCACACCGCTCACACGACTGGCCACATCGGCCGCCGCAGTGGCTTCCTGTTGTGTCACCAGACCCAGCAGGAACACTTCACCGTTTTCCGTGGTCACTTTCACGTTCGACGATTTCACCTGATCGCTACCCAGCAGCTGCGAGCGGATTTTGGTGGTGATCCAGGTATCGGATGATGACGTTCCGAGGCTCACTTTCTGGCCGGTACGGATTTCGTTATACACTTCGGTGGCACCCTCTACGCCCATCGCAATCTGCTTGGCGCGGCTCGCCAAATCAGCCGATGGTGATTGGCCGGTCAGCAGTACTTTGCCCTGATAAGCGGTGACCACGACGCGCGCCTGGTTTTTAATTTGTTCATCTTTAGCCAGTGCGTTAGTGACACGCAGTTCCAGCGTACCATCATCCACTTGCGTACCGACGGTGCGCGGGTCCGTTGCCGTTTTGGTCGCCACAGCGGCGCCGCCTGCCACAACGGCAACACAGCCCTGCAGCATCATGGCAGTTAAAAGAATGGCGACAGCGTTCAATGCTTTCATTTGAGCTCCTTCAGTCATTCCTGGTGTGGGAACAAAGTGTTATCAATCAAATCACACAGGCAGTTCAGCGTCAGCATATGCATTTCCTGAATGCGTGCACTGCGATGTGACGGAATGCGAATTTCCACATCGTGCGGACCCAACAGGCCCGCCAGCTCACCGCCATCATGGCCGGTCAGCGCGACGATAGTCATATCGCGAGTCACCGCAGCTTCAACCGCTTTAACAATATCGCGGGTGTTGCCACGGGTTGAAATAGCCAGCAGCACATCACCGGCCTGACCAAGCGCGCGAACCTGCTTGGCATAAACTTCATCGTGGAGACGATCGTTGCCGATTGCCGTCAGCATGACATTGTCGGCGCTCAGTGCCAGCGCAGGCAGGCTGGGGCGCTCGGTCTCAAAACGGTTAATCATACTGGCGGCAAAATGCTGAGCATTGGCCGATGACGCACCGTTACCACAACTCAGGATTTTGTTACCGTTCAGCAGCGACTGCACCAGCGTCATAGCGGCGCGAGAAATCGCGTCCGGCAGTGCCTCCGCAGCGGCGATTTGAGTCTGAATACTTTCGGTAAAACACGCTTTAATTCTGTCCTGCACAAGACCACCTGGTTCTATCCATCGGCATTAAAGGCATCGGGCAGCCATTCCAGCTCACGCCCGGTAATGGCAATGATGTCAAAACGGCAATTCACCGTATCAAAACTGCCGCCGCGTGCCAGCAACCACCATGCAGCGGTACGCAGCAGCTTTTGTTGTTTCTGGCGCGTCACGCTGGCGGCGGCACCGCCGTAGCGCGCATCGCGTCGATAGCGCACTTCGACAAACACCCAGCAGTCGGCGTCTCGCATAATGAGGTCAATTTCCCCACTGCGGCAACGCACGTTGCTGGCAACCCATCGCAGCCCGGCGCGCTCCAGATAGCCACGCGCCTGCTGCTCCTGCTCAGCGCCAATGCGCTGGCGGTTTACTGCACCGGAACGATTTGTCCCTGACGATACTGGTTCCATGCCAACTTCCTGTTGATCACGCAATCCGTGTCGGCGCTCAGTTTGCCGGTGTTGCCATCAATGGCAAAGCCAGGCACCTGGCGCATCTGGTTAAAGTGATTCGCCAGCGTCCAGGCATCAATGCCCATCGCGTAGAGGCGAACCAGCGAATAATCGTTGTTAAACGACTTCGCCGCCTGCTGCATCAGACCCGGATTGTTACCGGAGAGCAGCGGAATATCACTGAACTGCAGGCCATCCATTTCCAGACGGAAGTCTGGACCGGCACCGGCCTGCGCACTGCGGGAGCTGGCATACAGTGCGATGTTGTTGCGGCTGCTGGTGCGCATCGCAATCATCGGCTTGATCAGTTGCAGCTCGTCCTGGCTGGCCACGATGTACACTGCATCCACACTGCCGCCGCTGGCATCGGCCGTTGGCGCTGGCGGGGTGGTTTGCGGCGCCGGAATGGTCAGGCCCGCAACAGCCACGCCGGCAGACTGCGGCTGTTCAACCGTCAGCGGCGTGCCACTCAATGCGATACCGGCCCCGCTATTAATACCTTGTTTCAGCTCAGAAACGCCACCGAAACGCTGTTGCAGTACGGTGGAACCGCCGAGTTTCTGCCACTCCTGTGCGAACGCCTTGCTGACGCGATCGCCATAGCTGCTACGCGGTACCAGCAGTAATGGCTGGCGTTTGCCTTGCTCGTAGATATGGTGCGCGGCATCGCGCGCTTCGTCTTCAGGAGAAAGCGCAAAATAACAAATATTCGGATGGTTCTGGATCTGTTCTGGCTCATTCAGCGCCAGCACGTTAAGGGGTGTCTGGCTATTCACCACCGACTCGACGTCGTTTTTCAACAGTGGACCCACCACGATGGTCGCGCCATCCTGCTGTGCCTGCTGCATCACCTGAGCAATCGGCTGGCTGCTGGTGTCATAAACTTTAACCTGAGCGCTGCTGTCCGGCTGAGCAGCCGTTGTCGCCGGTTGTGCGGCGGGCTGCGGCTGTTCGGTCTGTGGCGGCATATTACCTGCCATGGCCGGGCTGACAACCGTGTTAGCGGCAGCGTTAGCATCGGCAGGCTGTTGTGCATTGGCATCGCCAGTCTGTTGTGCTGACGGCTGACCATTGGCATCGGTTGCCGCTGGCGCAGCAGGGGCGGGTTGCGGGGCTGGGGCAGTTAACACGCCATTTTTGGCATCGTTAAAACCTTTCTGAATCGCATTGGCAAAAACCTGTGCCTGGCCATTCAGCGGCAGCAGTAGCGCGATGGTGCTGGTCGAGGCTTTGGTGAAGTTTTGCACCTGGCTAAGCTGCGTCGGCAGCGTTTTCGCGCCCGGATTCTGCGGATAGCGCGTCTGCCAGTCTTTGATCGCGGCTTTCAGCATCTGCGGGTCCTGGCTATTGGTGTGCCAGGTGTTGAGCAGATCCAGCCAGCCTTGCAGGGTGTTCTCATTGGCGTTAATCACCAGGCTGTTCAGCTGATCCTGCGTCATTTGCGTCAGAGCTTGCCAGGTGGCGTCAATATTGCTCTGGTGGTCGGCGCCTTGCAGCAGCGGTTCCTGAGCAATATAGGCGCGTAAGAGCGCGAGTGAAGGGCGATTCTGTGCCGCAGCGATTTGCAGTGCGTAGTAGCGTACCTGCTGATCCTGAGACAGGCCATCAGTCTTCACCTGACCGAGCGTCTGCTGAGCGCCGCCGAAATCCTGCTGACCAATCTGCATCTGCGCGCGCAATAATTGCAGTTCCTGCTGCTGCACTGCAGAGAGCTGCTGTGGCAGTTGCGAGATCTGATCGTTAGCCTGCGGATACTTTCCTTCCTTCAACAGGGCACGGATGGCAAGTAATTGCCAGTCGGTCTTGCTATCATCGCTGCTTTGCTGCACCTGCTGCAGATAATAGTCAGACCGGCCAGTAGCAGGCCCCTGAATATTGACGTTGGAGGTTTGCTGCGGTCCCTGGCCGCTACAGGCGGCTAAAATCAGTCCAGCGAGAAGAACAGGTACAAAGCGTCCTGCTTTATGACGTACGACTTTTGAAGGAAGCATACTGTATCCAGTGATGTTTTTTTCTAGATGCTCAATATTAAATCGGCAATTCGGATGAAACAATGAAACAACTCGATCGGGCAGAGATTTCTGCCAGCACGCTCTATATCGTTCCTACCCCGATCGGTAACCTGGGTGATATCACGCAGCGTGCGCTGACGGTGCTTGCGAGCGTCGATCTGGTCGCAGCGGAAGATACACGTCATACCGGGCTGTTGCTACAACATTTCGCCATCAATGCGCGACTGTTCGCACTTCACGACCACAACGAACAACAGAAAGCAGAAGTGTTGTTAGCCAGGCTGCAAGAAGGCCAGAGCATTGCGCTGGTCTCGGATGCGGGCACGCCATTAATCAACGATCCTGGCTATCATCTGGTACGTCGCTGCCGTGAAGAAGGTGTGCGCGTGGTTCCGTTGCCGGGTGCCTGCGCGGCGATTACAGCATTAAGTGCGGCGGGGTTACCGTCAGATCGTTTCTGTTACGAAGGATTTCTGCCCGCCAAGAGTAAAGGCCGCTGCGATGTGCTGCGCTCCCTCGAGAATGAACCACGTACCCTCATTTTTTATGAATCCACTCACCGTTTGATCGATAGCCTGCAAGATATGGTGAGCGTATGGGGTGCCGATCGCTATGTGGTGCTGGCGCGCGAAATTACCAAAACCTGGGAAACCATCCAGGGCGCGCCGGTGGGCGAACTGCTGGCCTGGGTATTGGAAGATGAAAACCGTCGCAAAGGCGAGATGGTGCTGATTGTTGAAGGGCACAAGGCCGATGAAGAAGCGCTGCCTGCCGAAGCGTTGCGCACCCTGGCGTTGCTGCAAACTGAGCTGCCGCTGAAAAAAGCCGCTGCGTTAACAGCGGAAATTCATGGCGTTAAGAAGAACGCCCTGTATAAGTACGCGCTGGAGCAGCAAGAGGCGTGACAAACGCGGGCGGATCGCCTATTATCCCGCGCCGAAGCTGACCAGACAGTCGCCGCTTTGTCGTCGTCCCTTTCGGGGGAGACGGGCAGAGGGGAGGAAAGTCCGGGCTCCATAGGGCAGGGTGCCAGGTAACGCCTGGGGGGCGCAAGCCTACGACCAGTGCAACAGAGAGCAAACCGCCGATGGCCCAGTAATGGGATCAGGTAAGGGTGAAAGGGTGCGGTAAGAGCGCACCGCGCGGCTGGCAACAGTTCGTGGCACGGTAAACTCCACCCGGAGCAAGGCCAAATAGGGGTTCACAAGGTACGGCCCGTACTGAACCCGGGTAGGCTGCTTGAGCCAGTGAGCGATTGCTGGCCTAGATGAATGACTGTCCACGACAGAACCCGGCTTATCGGTCAGTTTCGACTTCTTTATGGAAAAACCCCGCTCCGGCGGGGTTTTTGCTATCTGACGTCCAGCGGCAAGATGAATGACTGTCCACTCCACTCTCTATGAAAAGA
>NZ_JBGMNK010000020.1:0-65914 GCF_051336905.1 Pantoea sp. C8B4 | reverse complement strand
GCGGGGGCCGGATTCGAACCGACGACCTTCGGGTTATGAGCCCGACGAGCTACCAGGCTGCTCCACCCCGCGTCCGTGGATGCGCACTATACTCTCGACGCGCGGCGATGCAACCCCTTTTTGTGTTAAAGCCTTAAATTTACAGCCAGTTGGTGATTAATAGTGCCATTGGGCGATTAATTGTACAGATGTGAGCGCGGTATCTCGTGGCGGATTTCATTCTCTCTGCCCCTTTGCTATCGTCGCGGTGCAAACAACCGAGAAAAAGAGAAAGTGATGAAAGGACATTGGGCGAAGTATGCACTTACTGGCGCGTTTCTCGCGCTGTTAGCGGGTTGTAGTTCTAAACCGACTGACCGTGGTCAGCAATATATCGATGGCAAGCTGGAGCAACCGCTCGGGCTGGTCAATGAACCGAATGCCAAAGGGCGTCCGGTGAATGGCAGAGATTTTGGTGTGCAGATCCAGCAGATTCAGAGTGCCTCAAGCGGCTTATACAGCCGCAACACCGGCACTTACAGCGCCATCCAGAACTGGTTGCTCTCCGGCGCGGATACCCGTCAGCTGAGCCAGTTTGGCCTTAACGCTTATCAGATGGAAGGCACCGATAACTACGGTAACGTGCAGTTTACCGGCTACTACACGCCAGTGGTGGAAGCACGCTACACGCGTCAGGGAGAGTTCCAGTATCCCATTTACCGCATGCCACCGCGCACGCGCGGTCAGAAGTTGCCGAGCCGTGCTTCTATATACAGTGGCGGACTTGATGATCGTTACGTGATTGCCTGGAGCAACTCGCTGATCGACAACTTTATGATGGACGTGCAGGGCAGCGGTTACGTTGACTTCGGTGACGGTCGTCCACTGCGCTTCTTCGGCTATGGCGGCAAAAATGGCTGGGCCTATCACAGCATCGGCAAAGAGCTGATCGATCGCGGTGAAGTGAAGCGTGAAGATATGTCGATGCAGGCGATTCGTCAGTGGGCACAGGAACATACGCCGGAACAAGTGCGTGATGTGCTGGAAACCAACCAATCCTTCGTGTTCTTTAAGCCGGAAGAGTACGTGCCGGTGCGCGGTGCCAGTGCGGTGCCGCTGATTGCCAAAGCCTCGGTGGCATCCGATCGTTCATTGATTCCCGCAGGCACGGCATTGTTAGCGGAAGTGCCGCAGTTGAACGAGAAGGGCAAATTTAACGGCAAGTATGAGATGCGCCTGATGGTGGCACTGGATGTGGGTGGGGCGATTAAAGGCCAGCACTTCGACATCTATCAGGGTGTCGGTCCGGACGCTGCGCACCTTGCCGGATTCTACAACCACTATGGACGCGTTTGGGTGCTGAAAGCCGCGCCAGGTGCAGGACAGCCGCTGTTCAGCAATCCGCAAAATGGCAATAATGGTTCACTGATTATCGGGGCGAATTGATATTCTTCCCTGCGGCAAATCAGCGGGAGTATTCAGCTGATTTGCCATGGGTCGACAGTCTTCGCGATCCAATGCGTCCATCACTGTTTCTGTAGGGTGCGCATTCATGCGCACCGCATCAAAAGGTTTGATATGAAAGTAGTCAGCGATGCCTGGCGGCAACGTTTTGGCGGTACGGCACGTCTGTATGGGGAAGAGGCGCTGCAGCGTTTTGCCGACGCCCATTTTTGTGTGATTGGTATAGGCGGTGTCGGTTCGTGGTCTGCCGAAGCGTTAGCGCGCACCGGGATTGGTAAAATCACGCTGATCGATATGGACGACGTCTGCATTACCAACACCAATCGCCAGATCCACGCTCTGCAAGGCAAAGTAGGACAAGCGAAAACCGAGGTGATGGCGGAGCGTATTCGCGCCATAAACCCTGAGTGCGAAGTGATCTGTATTGATGATTTCATCACGCCGGATAACACCGCTGAGTTACTGTCAGCGGGTTTCGATTACGTGATTGATGCGATTGACAGCGTGCGCCCGAAAGCGGCGTTGATTGCCTGGTGTCGCCGTAACAAGATTCCGTTGATCACCACTGGCGGTGCGGGCGGGCAGATCGATCCGACGCAGATTCAGGTCAGCGATTTAGCCAAAACCATTCAGGATCCGCTGGCGGCGAAACTGCGTGAGCGTCTGAAAAGTGATTTTGGCGTCATCAAGAACAGCAAAGGCAAGCTAGGGATTGATTGCGTATTTTCCACTGAGGCACTGGTCTATCCGCAGTTGGATGGCAGCGTCTGTAGTTCGAAAAGTACCGCTGATGGCCCCAAACGCATGGACTGTGCGGCGGGCTTCGGTGCGGCCACTATGGTGACCGCCACTTTTGGTTTTATCGCAGTCTCGCACGCGTTGAAAAAATTCCTTGCACGCGCGGCGCGTCAGGCGGCTTGATGTGTCCGCGCGTGGCGCTGCACTGCATCTGCTAACGCCTTTAAACCACTGCTGCGCGAGGCGCTAAGCTGCGCACGCAGGCCTAAGGTATCAAACAACGCCAGCGGATCTTGTGCTAACAGATCCGCTGGCGTTTTGCCTTCCACCGCCGTCAGCAGCACCGCCAGCAAACCGCGTACGATGCGGCCTTCACTGTCACCGTAAAAGTGCAGCGTGCCGTTCGGCAGCCGTTGGCTGCTCAGCCAGACACGATTTTCGCAACCGCTCAGCTCAATAGCTGCCGTCTTCACCTCATCTTCCAGAACGGGCAACTGGCGGCTGAGCTGGATCAACTGGCGATAGCGATCTTCCCACTGATGAAAATGGGTAAACTTTTCGGTCAGGCTGGCTTCAGTAATCACATCGCCAAAAGGATGTGGGCCGATCAGGGTAGTCATAACGTTATTCACTCAACAGGTCTACGGCATGATGCATGGCGCGCACCAGCGCATCTACATCCTGCAAATTATTATAGGGCGCGAATGACACGCGCAAGGTGCCACTGACACCCAGTGCCGCCATTAATGGCTGGGCACAATGCTGTCCGGCGCGCAGGGCGATGTCTTGTTCTGCCAGCAGCGTGACAATATCGCTGTGATGAATCTCCGCGATATCAAACGCCAGCAGACTGGCATTACCACAACGAAAACTGCGGAAGCCGGTAATCTCGCTTAATTGCTCTTCGGCGAGGCTGGCCAGCTGCTGGCTCCACATCTCTGCTTTTTCAGCGTGGTGATGCGACAGCCATTCCAGCGCCGCGCTCAGGCCCACCACACCAGCAACATTGGGTGTGCCCGCTTCGAACCGCCATGGCACCGCCTGCGGTGTAAAGCCATCGAAGTCGACGTGCGTCAGCATTTTGCCGCCGCCTTGCCACGCATCCATCTCGTCCAGCAACTCGGCTTTGCCATATAGCGCGCCGATGCCCATTGGGCCATACAGCTTATGCGCGGAGAAGGCATAAAAGTCGATGTCCAGCGCCTGAACGTTGGGGGGAGCATGCACCACGCCCTGTGCGCCATCTACCATCACTTTGGCGCCAACATGGTGTGCCAGGGTAATCGCCTGTGCCAGATCCGGACAGCCACCGGTGACATTCGACATTTGCCCAATCGCCAGCAGCTTAGTGCGTGCATTAAGCAAATCAGGCAGCAAGCGGATATCGGGTAGACGATCTGCACCAATCGGCCATTTCACCACCTTCGCGCCAGCAGCTTGCGCCACCATTAACCACGGCACCAGATTGGCGTGATGCTCCGCCTCGCTCACCACAATCTCATCACCGGGTTGTAAGCGCGGTGCCAGCCAGCTGTTGGCTACCAGATTGATAGCCTCCGTGGTGCCACGCGTCCAGACAATCTGGCGGTCATCACCCGCCTGCAGCCATTTGGCCACCCGGCCGCGCGCCTGTTCATACTTCTCCGTCAGGTCGCGTGCTGATTTAAACTGGCTGCGATGCACGGTACCTGCGCTCAAGCTATAGAACTGCGACGTGGCGTCGATCACCGCCTGAGGCTTTAGGGCAGTGGCTGCGCTATCAAGATAAACGCCCGCATCGCTTAATGCAGGAAACTGCGCACGGAAGGCGGTTGGGGAGAAGATGGTCATACGAAACCCACTGTGTTCAATTTTAGGACCAGGCTGAAACCCGGCCGATTCGCTGGCAAAGCTGGAAAAGCGCGTTATGCTAATTATTGCAAGGTTTGAACCGCAACCCGCATAACGAATCGACCTTAACCAGTCGATTTCACTTTTTGCTGCCTCTGGTCAGCGCTTGCGGGTGGTTTAATGCAATCAATCTGCAAGGAGATAGAAGATGAAAAAACTCGCCGCAGTGCTGGCCGTGTGTACCATGGCCTTTACCCTGGCTGCTTGTTCCAGCAATTATGTCATGCATACCAATGATGGTCGCACCATTGTAGCGGACGGGAAACCGAAAGTTGACGATGAAACCGGTATGATCAGTTATAAAGATGCCAATGGCAACGAGCAGCAGATCAATCGTACAGATGTGAAAGAGATGGTTGAGATGGGTCAGTAAGCAGCAAGCCAAAAAATTTCCCGGAGAAATTTTTACGTCGCTTCAGTGACGGCCCTAATGGGGGTACACAGGGATGTGTAGGACAAAAAAAAGCACCGCAATTTGCGGTGCTACATAAAATCACTTGGACAGACAGGGTAAATCTACAGGAATTAAAAGTTTGATCTGCAATCGTCAGATCAAAATGCAAACACAACATCACGACCACAAGCCAAAAGCTCTCCAAAAGTCTGCGATCTCTCGCACGTTTCCAGAAATCTTTTCGTTCCGGCTCAGGAAGTGCGGCAACTATAGGTATTTGCTGGAGCTTCCTCAACGGACAAATTATAATGTCTCGGATTAAAATAACTAATACGTAACGACCTTGTATAAGTCGGACTGTTACCTTGTGAATCCGCTGATGGAAAACCATGTCTAAACGCCTTCCACCGCTTAATGCTTTACGCGTCTTCGATGCTGCAGCCCGCCATTTAAGCTTTACAAAAGCCGCTGAAGAGCTGTTTGTCACCCAGGCAGCTGTTAGCCACCAGATTAAATCTCTGGAAGATTTCCTCGGTCTTAAGCTATTTCGACGGAGGAATCGTTCGCTTTTACTGACAGAAGAAGGTCAAAGCTACTATCTGGATATTAAAGAGATCTTCTCGGCTATCAACGATGCGACGCGTAAACTTCAGGCGCGCAGCGCGAAGGGTGCCTTAACCGTCAGTCTGTTGCCCAGCTTTGCCATTCAATGGCTGGTGCCACGTCTTTCCAGCTTTAATATGGCTTATCCGGGCATCGATGTGCGTATTCAGGCGGTGGACCGTGATGAAGAGAAACTGGCCGATGATGTTGATGTGGCGATTTTCTATGGGCGCGGTAACTGGCCGGGCCTGCGCGTTGAGAAACTGTATGCCGAATATTTGCTGCCGGTCTGCTCGCCCATGTTTCTGACTGGCGACCATCCGCTTAAAACGCCCGCCGATCTGGCGCACTTTACGCTGCTGCATGATGCTTCGCGCCGGGACTGGCAATCCTATATCCGTCAGCTAGGATTGCAGCACATTAATGTGCAGCAGGGCCCGATCTTCAGCCATAGCGCGATGGTGCTTCAGGCGGCGATTCACGGCCAGGGCGTGGCGCTGGCTAATAATGTAATGGCGCAGAGTGAAATTGAAGCTGGACGGCTGGTCTGTCCATTTAATGACGTGTTAGTCAGTAAAAACGCTTTTTATCTGGTTTGTCATGACAGCCAGGCAGAACTGGGTAAAATAGCCGCCTTTCGTCAGTGGATCCTGGAAAAAGCCGCAGCTGAACAAGAAAAATTCCGCTTTCGCTACGATCACTAACGCGTTGAGTGCTGCACAGTGATGTGCAGTTTCATCCTGAGGAACAATGAATGTCCAGTCGTGCCATGTTTGTGTTTGCCGCCATCAGCGGATTTCTGCTGGTGGCCTTTGGTGCTTTTGGGGCACACGTGCTGAGCAAATCGCTCGGCCCGGCGGAAATGGCGTGGATCCATACCGGTCTTGAATATCAGGCCTATCACACATTGGCGGTGATCGGTCTGGGTGCAGCCATGCTGCGCCGCGCCAATATCTGGTTTTACTGGAGCAGCGCCGCGCTGGCGCTCGGCACAGTGTTATTCAGTGGCAGCCTTTATTGCTTAGCGCTGTCGCACTTGAAGTTTTGGGTTTTTGTTACGCCAGTGGGAGGATTGTTTTTCCTGATTGGCTGGTTCTTGATGTTGATTGGCGCATTGCGTCTTAAACGAAAGGCGGATCGCCATGAATAAAGTTTTACTCTATTGCCGTCCTGGCTTTGAGAAAGAGTGTGCGGCGGAGATCAGTGCCAAAGCCGCTGAGCGCGAAGTATACGGTTTTGCCCGCGTTAAAGATGATTCCGGCTACGTGCTCTATGAGTGCTATCAGCAGGAAGATGCGGAAAAGCTGATTCAAACACTGCCGTTTGCCGAGCTGATTTTTGCCCGTCAGATGCTGGTGGTAGGCGAACTGCTGCGCGATTTACCGCCAGAAGATCGTATTACCCCGATTGTCGGCATGTTAACGGGTGTGGTGGAGAAGGGCGGTGAGCTGCGCGTTGAAGTGCCGGATACTAATGAAGCGAAAGAACTGACCAAGTTCTGCCGTAAGTTAACCGTGCCGCTGCGCGCCAGCCTGCGTGAGAGTAAAATCCTGCTCAACTACGAGTCGCCGAAACGCCCTGTGATACATGTGTTCTTTATTGCTCCGGGTACCTGCTATGTCGGTTATTCGCTGCCAGAGAACAACTCCCCGTTCTATATGGGGATACCGCGCCTCAAGTTCCCGTCGGATGCGCCAAGCCGTTCAACGCTGAAACTGGAGGAAGCCTTTCATGTCTTCATCCCGGCCGATGAGTGGGATGAGCGTTTGGGCAGCGGCATGTATGCCGTGGATCTGGGTGCTTGCCCTGGCGGCTGGACTTATCAACTGGTCAAACGCAGCATGTGGGTGTACGCCGTAGATAACGGTCCGATGGCGCCCAGCCTCATGGATACCGGGCAAGTCACTCACTGCCGTGAAGATGGTTTCAAATACCGCCCATCGCGCAATAACATCAGCTGGCTGGTGTGTGACATGGTGGAAAAACCCGTTCGCGTCGCCAGTTTGATGACGGAGTGGCTGGTCAACGGCTGGTGCCGTGAAGCAATCTTCAACCTCAAATTGCCAATGAAAAAGCGTTATGAAGAGGTCACGCAAAATCTGGCTATGATGGATGCGGCGTTGAAAGAGAAGGGAGTGAATGCCCAGATTCAGGCGCGCCAGCTGTACCACGACCGTGAAGAGATTACCGTGCATGTGCGCCGGCTTTGGGCAGCAGTAGGCGGCCGTCGCGACGAACGCTAAATTTCCCGTCATACTTCGCGCCACAGATGCGTTGGCTACGTTTATACGCCCCAGTCACATACTGATGTATGCTCCTGGGGACTTAATAAACTTGCCGCCTTCCTGTGACACGAATTATTTAGGGAAATTCTGCGCACTGTATTAACTCAGTTAAATCCCCCCGTCTTGTTTCGGACCACAGGTGCGCTGGCTGCGCTTGTTCGCCCCGGTCACATACCGATGTATGGTCCCGGGGACTCACGAACTTGCCGATCCTGCTTCATACTTTGCACTACAGCGGCGTTGGCTGCGTTTGTTCGCCCCGGTCACATACTGGCGTATGGTCCCGGGGACTCACGCACTTGCCGCCTTGCTGTAGCACAAATTATTTCGCAGGATCTCCGGGGGTATCATCATAGCGGCGCAATTTTTTGCACCTATCACCTATCACCTATCACCTATCACCTATCACCTATCACCTATCACCTGTCGAGAGATTGGTGAGTTTACCAGGCTGGGGTGCTGCACCCGGCATTCACGCCTTATACCGCAACGTATTTAAATTCCCCTGCAAGACCAAATCGCGTTTAAGCGTTGAGACCTGGCGGCAAATCTCAGCTATCTGCTGATGATCGCGCAATTTTTTCTGCCACTTTTCAGGAATCTGGTCGAACTGCTGATAAATAGCTTCAAGGGTGCCGAACTGCGTGAGTAAATCGCGGGCGCTTTTAGAGCCAATGCCGGTGACGCCGGGAATTTTGCTACTGCTGATGCCGCACAATCCCCAGTAATCAGGTAATTGTGCAGGCGTGACGCCAAACTCGTGCTCGATGAAAGGCACGTCCAGCCAGCGTTTCTGGAAATAATCACGGATGCGGATATTCGGCGCTAAAAGCTGGCAATAACCTTTGTCGGTGGAGACGATAGTTGCCTGATGTCCGGCATCGGCCATTTTCACCGCCAGCGTGGCGGCGAGATCGTCGGCTTCATCGAGATCGGCGACCCAGCAACGCACGCCGACAGCCTCAAAGGCCTGCTGGATAACGGGCATCTCCATCTGCAAATCATCCGGCATCGGTGGGCGACCCGCTTTGTAGTCGGGTAGCAGCTGATGTCGCCAGCCAGGGTGACGATCGTGGCTATCAAATACCGCGACGACGTGCGTCGGTTGCGTGTGGCCTAATAGCTGATGCAGCGCTGCGATGCAGGCTTCGCGGCAGGGCGTGCCTTGCACGGCATGCAAACGGCGGATCAGGTTCAGCGCATCAATAATCAGAAGATGAAACGACATAGTGATAGTGGCAGCCCGCAGGCTGCCTTCCTGATGGGTTATTTAATGATTTCGTAGCAGGGGATGTAGGCGCTGCCTGGCAACTTCATACGCTGCTGAGCGACGAAGCCCTGCAGCAGTTCATCCATGCGATGCATAATGTCGGCGTCGCCGTGCAGTTTGTAAGGCCCTTTCTCGCGGATCTCGCGAATGCCAACCTCTTTAACGTTGCCGGCAACAATACCAGAGAAAGCGCGACGCAAATCTGCAGCCAGTTTTTCCGCTGGCTGGTTCGGGAACAGTTTCAGGTTAGCCATGTTTTCGTGCGTCGGTACAAACGGTACCTGCAACTCTGGCGCGATGCGAATCGACCAGTTAAAACTGTAGGCATCGCCAGTTTCGCGACGATACTCTTTGACCTGCGGCATGGCCTTCTTCATCAGACGTGCCACTTCAGCAGCATCATCAATGATGATCTTGTAGTGCTTACGTGCGGTTTCACCCAGCGTATTAACGATGAAATCATCCAGCACCCGGAAGTAGTCGGCGCTCTCTTTCGGGCCGGTGAGAATCAGCGGCAGGACCTGGTCGCTGTTGTGTGGATTCATCAGGATCCCCAATAGATACAGCAACTCTTCTGCGGTGCCGACACCACCCGGGAAGATCACGATGCCATGCGCAATACGCACAAACGCCTCAAGACGCTTTTCGATATCCGGCATGATGATCAGTTCATTCACCAGCGGATTTGGTGGCTCAGCCGCGATAATTGACGGTTCGGTCAGGCCAATGAAACGACTGTCGTGGTAGCGTTGCTGTGCATGGCCCACCGCGGCACCTTTCATCGGCGCTTCCATCACGCCAGGCCCACAGCCGGTGCAGATGTTGAGTTCACGCAGGCCCATTTGTGTGCCGACATTGCGGCAATACTGATACTCCACTGCGTTAATCGAGTGACCACCCCAGCACACCACGGTATTGGGATATTCACCAATGTGCAGCGCACGCGCGTTACGCAGAATTGAAAACACCTGATTCGTGATGTGAGCGGAATCGTCAGCGTTTTTCTGATCGCTGCGCTCAAGCTGGCCATTCACAAACAGAATATCGCGTAGCACGGCAAACAGGTTGGCCTGCAATGAGCGGATAATACGGCCATCAACAAAGGCTTCTTCCGGCGGATTAATCAGTTCGAGTTTGACGCCGCGCTCACGGCGCAGCACGTTGATGTCGAAATTTTCAAAACGGGAGAGCAGTTCCTGACTACTGTCGGTCTGGCTGCCGGAGTTGAGCACCGCGAGTGAGCAGTTGCGAAAAAGCTGGTAAAGGTCGCTGCTGGCCGTTTGCTTCAGCATGTCGACTTCCAACTGGGAGAGCAGATCCATTGAGCCAAGCGGGCTGATATGTGTAATCAAGAGAACTCCTTTACACGCAAATGCGTGACGGGTGACGCTGCGCTTAACTTGCTGAACGCAGTGACGAAAATCCTTCGGAACGCAGGTTTAAACCTTAGCGCCTTTGACAGAGTAACGTTGTCCGCAGTGAATGCTCAAGTGGAACCGCGCATCCGTGCTGCGGCCTGCGAGGCGTCTCGCAATCTGTTACTGACGTACCAGGCGGGAAAACCCAGGAGAGAAGGGAACGTTGCTGCGCCACGGATTAATATCCAGTCCACCACGGCGCGTATAACGTGCATAAACGGTCAGGGATTCTGGTTGGCAAAAGCGTTGAATGTCGTTGAAAATGCGCTCAACGCACTGTTCATGGAACTCATTGTGCTGACGGAATGAGATCAGGTAACGCAGCAGGGCTTCACGATCGATACGTGGGCCTTTGTAGCGAATCATTACGGAACCCCAATCAGGCTGATGGGTGATCAAACAGTTGGATTTCAGCAAATGGCTCACCAGCGTTTCTTCCACCACTTCACTGCCCGCAGCCTGCGCTAAATAATCGGCGTTAAAAGCATAGTCGTGAATCTCGATATCCTGCTCGTCGATAACATCGCCATTGAAATGGCCGATTGGCTGGCCTTCCACTTCGCCCAGACGGAACAGTGCCACGCTGACTTCGCCATTAGCGCAGGCGCGCAGATCACGCTCGAGTGTCTGGCGCACGTCGCCCCAGTCCGCGAAACGCGTCTGGTTAAAGCTGTTAAGATAGAGCTTAAAGCTCTTGGACTCGATCAGGTTTTCGCTATCAGCGCGCAGCACCACTTCGCCCACCGCCACCTGCGGCACGCCCTTGCTGTTGAGCCAGGAGAGTTCGTACAGCGTCCAGATATCTGCGCCCTGGAACGGCAGATTATCCGGGTAGAGCCCCAGCGGTTCGCGATTCAGGCTGCGCGGCACCGATTGCAGCAGCGTGTTATCGTAACGATCAACATAAGCCGTGGGCTTACCTAACGTCAGGCCGCTTAACGCCTGATCGCGGTTTTCAGAAGACATATCGGTTACCACTAAATTCCATCAAAGTGGCTAAGTGTAACCGATCACAAGCGAGAAGAAGAATGATGCAACAAACCGCAGACGCCCTGCGTGAGTTTACCGCCCGTTATGTGCAACATTGGCAGCAGCAGGCTGGACATCTGCCGGCAAGCACGGATCTACTGGGGGTGCCATCCCCCTGTATCGTCAGCACACTGGATGATCGTGTGTTGTGGCAACCACAACCGTTCACCTTGCCAGCTACGCTGGAAGCGGTTGAGCGTGCACTGGATATCCAGTTGCAATCGGAAATCAGTGCTTTTTACACGTCGCAGTTTGCCGGGGATATGACCGCAACCTTTCAGCAGCAGCAGATTACCTTGTTACAGGTGTGGAGCGAATCAGACTTTACCCGCTTGCAGGAGAATCTGATTGGACATCTGGTCATGAAGCGCCGCTTAAGACAGAGTCCAACATTATTCATTGCGACGACTGAATCGGAGCAGGATGTGATTGCTCTGTGTAACCTTTCCGGTGAAGTGATTCTGGAACAGCCTGGCAGTAAAAAGCGTCAGGTACTGGCTGCGAGCATTAAGATATTTCTTAATGATTTACAACCGGTTAGTGCCTGAGTGACAGACTTCGCTGGCGAGGTTTGTAAGAGATCTCTCACATTAGGTGTGAGAGATCGCTAGATCATTTTGCAGCCATCCGGAAAACAAGGATGTAAAAATATTGTGAATCATAAGCTTATGGCATCACTCCTAAAATTAGTAGTGTGAGAAATCTATTAACGCGTCTTACTAACTTGTTATTACGATGGTTTCTGACAGAATAGTCACCACTGGCAGGATGCTGGGGATGAAGAGACGTTCAGGAGAATGTCAGCCAGGAGGCGGGAACGTAACGGAGTTTACGGCACATGGAAAGCTTCTGGATGAAGCAGGACACTCAGGATTGAGTCAGGGACACCTCCAGGACGGAGAATGAGAGCCACGCGGATTGTGGTGGGCCAGGATGCTAAGGATAACTGTCACGATGACAGGCAATGGAAAGCAGAGGACGAGTTGTCATGGATGAGCAGGGAGCACAGCGGTGGCGGGAATGCTGCGAACGAAACCGGGAGCACTGTAATCACAGTGCTCCCTTTTTTTATGCCTTTTTTGCACGTTGAACGACTAATGGTATGCTTGCCGCCCAATTTTTCTCTGGAGGTGGCGTATGTCGTCGCAAATGATTATTCAACAGCTGCAGCAGATCGAAGCGGTGATGCGCGAACACGGCCACTGGCAGACGCAATCCCCTGAGCCGGCAGCCTTCGCCAGTACCGAGCCTTTTTGCCTCAATACCATGGAGCCGCTGGAGTGGCTGCAGTGGGTACTCATCCCACGTTTCCATGCATTAATCGAAGCCGGTGCGCCGCTTCCGCAAAATTTCTCTGTAACGCCTTACTATGAAGTGGCGTTACTTGCCACCACACCCGGCCATGCGGTCCTGTTGCTGACATTAGGCCAGTTCGATGCGCTTTTTCAGGACCCGACCTCTTAATGCTGGAAATCCTTTATCAAGATGAATGGCTGGTCGCCGTCAACAAACCTTCCGGCTGGCTGGTGCATCGTAGTTGGCTCGATCGCGACGAAAAAGTGGTGGTGATGCAAACGGTACGCGATCAAATTGGTCAGCACGTATTTACCGTGCATCGCCTCGATCGCCCCACCTCCGGCGTGCTGTTAATGGCGCTCTCCAGCGAAGTGGCGCATTTACTGTCACAGCAGTTCGAGCAGCATAAAATGCAGAAGACCTACCACGCGGTGGTGCGAGGTTGGCTGGATGGCAGCGCGACGCTCGATTATCCGCTGGTCGAAGAGCTGGATAAGATTGCCGATAAGTTCGCGACTCAGGAACGTACCGCGCAGCCTGCCGTCACTGATTATCGCTCACTGGCGCAAGTAGAAATGCCGGTGGCGATCAGCCGTTACGACAGCGCGCGTTATACCCTGGTGGAGATGTCGCCGCATACCGGCCGTAAACATCAGCTTCGCCGCCATATGGTGCATCTGCGTCACCCGATTATTGGCGATAGCGCCCATGGTGATTTGCGGCAGAATCGGGGTGCAGCAGAGCACTTTGGTATGAATCGATTGATGCTGCATGCCAGTGCGCTGAGCCTGACGCATCCGGTCACCGGGGAACCTCTGGTGATTCGCGCCGGGCTCGATCGCGTCTGGCAAGGCATGCTGCAACAGTTTGGCTGGCAGGATCAGATCCCTGAGGTTCCCAGGGTTGAGTTTGCCGACGAGGCAGTCCAGGATAAGCCAACAGAATAAAGGAGCGGCAAGATGGCAAAGATTGGCATTTTTACAGGTACGGTTTACGGCAATGCATTGCTGGTGGCGGAAGAAGCGCAGCCGGTACTGGAAGAGCAGGGCCACGAAGTTAAAGTTTTTGAGGATGCCTCACTGGCGGATTGGCAGGCTTACAGCCAGGAGGTTATTCTGATTGTCACCTCCACCACTGGGCAGGGCGACTTCCCGGACAATATTGCCCGCTTGTATGTGCAGGTACGCGATGAAGTGGGGTATCAGCCAGCGTTGCGCTACGGCGTGATTGCGCTGGGTGACAGCAGCTATGAAAACTTCTGCGGTGCGGGCAAAACCTTTGATGCCACCCTGCAGGAACAAAGCGCCAAGCGCATCGGTGATGTGTTGCTGGTGGATGCCACTGAAGATCCAGAGCCTGAATCTGTGACCACGCCGTGGGTTGAGAGCTGGGGTAAACTGCTGTAGTTCTGCCTTCGCGTTGGCTCTTGCAAGCGACCATAGGCAATCTAAAGAGCCTGAAAATGAGGTGATGATTTTTCAGGCCCCCCAGATTGTTCCCCTCTCCGATGTTGGGAGAGGGGCAGATGACCATCAGGTCACCGGTGCCGGATTAAACACCGCCAGCTGATTGCGAATGCCCCAGCGATCGGACCAGGTTTGTTTGCGACCACTGGCGATATCCAGTATCAACTCAAACAACCGCCAGCCCACCTGCTCAATACTCTCCTCGCCGGTAGCAATGGTGCCCGCATTGATATCCATCAGATCGTGCCAGCGCTCAGCCAGCGCATTGCGCGTCGCCATTTTAATCACCGGAATCGCAGCCAAACCGTAGGGTGTGCCGCGTCCAGTAGTAAACACCTGCAAGGTAATACCTGACGCCATCTGCTGGGTGCCGCAGACAAAATCACTGGCCGGTGTCGCCGCGTAGATTAAACCGCGTTGAGTCGGGCGCTGTCCGGGTGACAGCACTTCTACAATCGGACTGCGTCCTGATTTGGCAATCGATCCCAGCGCTTTCTCCACCACGTTCGCCAGCCCGCCTTTCTTATTACCCGGCGAGGGATTGGCGCTGCGGTCGGTTTGGCCCTGGCTGAGATAATCGTCATACCACGCCATCTCTTCCAGCAGACGTTTACCCACATTTTCATCGACCACGCGCGGCGTCAGCAGATGTATTGCATCACGCACCTCGGTGACCTCAGAAAACATCACGGTGGCGCCGCAGCGCACCAGCAAATCCGAGGCAAAACCGACTGCCGGATTGGCCGTCACGCCGGAAAACGCATCGCTGCCGCCGCACTGCGTGCCAATCACCAGTTCTGAGGCCGGGCAGGTTTCGCGCTGGCGCTGATTCAGTTTTTTCAGATGGCGCTCAGCCACCTGGAGAATTTCATCGACCATCGCGCCGAAACCTACATGCCGTTCATCCTGCAAACGCACAATGTCATGATCATCCAGCGAGATGGCCTGCACATCCGGCGTGCCGGTCAGCAGACGCTCCGGCTGTAATTTCTCGCAGCCGAGACTGACAATCATCACTTCACCCCCAAAATTGGGGTTCAGCGCGAGGTTATGGATAGTGCGGATCGGCACCACCGCAGCGGGCGCATTAATCGCCACACCACAGCCATAAAGATGATTCAGTGCCACTACGCCATCAACGTTGGGATAGCGTGGCAGCAGATCGCGCTCGATCATTTGCACCACGTAATCCACTACGCCAGCCACACAGTGCACGCTGGTGGTGATACCGAGCAGATTGCGTGTTCCTACGCTGCCATCGGCGTTGCGATAACCCTCAAAGGTGTAACCTTCGAGCGGTGGCAGAGCGGGGGGCACATTGTTCGCCAGTGGCAAACTGTTGAGCGGAGGCGCTTCGGGTAGCGCCACCAGCGATTCTTCAATCCAGCTCCCTTGCGCAATCGGGCGCAAGGCGGTGCCAATCACTTCGCCATAGCGCAGGATGACGCCGTTTTCAGGAATATCCACCAGCGCCACTTTATGTCCCTGCGGGACATGTTCCGTCAGCTGCAGGCCATCTTCAAAGCGAGTGCCAGCCGTCAATCCCTGGTTGTTGACCACGATCGCCACGTTGTCGGCATCGTGTACTTTTATATAAAGCGGTTTCTCTGTTAGCGGTCGGTTCATTGCTCACCTTCCAGTGCGTCGCGCTGTGCATGGCAGCGCGTTGTAAATGCTTCTATCACGTCATCATTTTTTGCCAGCCTCAGTATATGCAGGGGTATTGGCCTGCGCATTGTGCAACTGACTGGCTTTTCGGGGTTTTATTACCTGAGTTTGGTTCGTTTATCCAAATACAAGTGAACAGTCTCACAAAGAGCAGGTTAGCTGGCTGCTTCTTAATCAATTCATGGGTGAAAAATCAGGTTCCGTGAGCTACGCCGCAGGGATATGTGCAATTGCCATAAAAACAGCATGAATCAATGCTCATCATCATGCTTTCTTCCAATGCCTCGTGGTGGAGCTGTTCCTATACTGATTCTCGTTCTTCAACGTTTGGTTATTTGTCACGACGCATCATCGTTTTGCCATAACAACAATCGCCGTGTTTAACCCGACATCATTCTGATACCCAACGCGATGTGTATGCAGTCAGAGTGGATGTAGCGTTCGCTATATTTCAGGAGTGCATCATGAATTGTTTCAGCCAGACAGCGGAAGCGGTGCAAAAACGCACCAACGCCCGTTACTGGATTGTGGTGATGTTATTTATCGTCACTTCATTCAACTACGGTGACCGTGCAACCATTTCGATTGCCGGTTCCGCGATGTCTAAAGATATCGGCCTCGATTCGGTCGGTCTGGGATATATCTTCTCCGCCTTCTCATGGGCTTACGTTATTGGACAAATTCCTGGCGGCTGGCTGCTCGACCGCTTTGGCTCAAAACGCGTTTACTTCTGGAGTATTTTCCTCTGGTCGCTTTTTACCCTGCTGCAAGGCTTTGTTGACCTGTTCAGTGGCTTCGGCATCGTGATCTCACTGTTCCTGCTGCGCTTTCTGGTTGGTCTGGCGGAGGCACCTTCCTTCCCGGGTAACAGCCGCATTGTGGCAGCCTGGTTCCCGGCGCAAGAGCGCGGTACCGCCGTCGCGATTTTCAACTCGGCACAGTATTTCGCTACGGTGATTTTCGCCCCGATCATGGGCTGGCTGGTGGCCGAAGTGGGCTGGGCGCACGTGTTCTGGTTTATGGGCGGTCTAGGCATCATTCTCAGCTTCGTCTGGCTGAAGTTCATGCACGATCCGAACAATCATCCGGGCGTGAATAAGGCTGAGCTGGAGTACATGGAGCAGGGCGGCGCGCTGATCAATATGGATGCCAAAAAAGCCGACCGTAAAGTGAGCTGGGATGAGAAATGGTATCAAATCAAACAGCTGCTCTCGACTCGCATGATGTGGGGTATCTATCTCGGACAATACTGCGTTAACGCGCTGACCTACTTCTTTATCACCTGGTTCCCAGTGTATCTGGTGCAGGCACGCGGCATGTCGATTCTGAAAGCAGGCATGATCGCCTCGATTCCCGCTATCTGTGGCTTCCTCGGTGGTGTGTTAGGTGGCGTGATTTCCGATTACCTGATGCGCAAAACTGGCTCGCTGAATATTGCGCGTAAGACGCCAATTGTGGTCGGCATGCTGCTCTCCATCAGCATGGTGATGTGTAACTACACCGAAACTGAGTGGGTAGTGGTGCTGTTTATGGCGCTGGCGTTCTTCGGCAAGGGCATCGGTGCGCTGGGCTGGGCGGTGATGGCAGATACCGCACCGAAAGAGATCAGTGGATTGAGCGGTGGCTTGTTCAACATGTTCGGCAACTTCTCCGGCATCGTCACGCCCATTGCTATCGGCTACATCATCGCCGCTTCCGGTTCTTTCGAAGGTGCGCTGATTTACGTCGGCATCCACGCCTTTGTCGCTGCGTTTAGCTTCCTGTTCATTACGGGTGATATCAAACGTATTGAACTGAAACACCGAGCATAAGGACGAACTATGAATACGCAAAGTAGCCCGGTGATCACCGATATGCAGGTGATTCCGGTTGCCGGTTACGACAGCATGTTGCTGAACATTGGTGGAGCGCATAGCGCCTGCTTCACCCGCAACATTGTGGTATTGACCGACAGTGATGGTCATACCGGCGTCGGTGAAGCGCCGGGTGGCGAAACCATTTACCAAACCCTGGTAGAGGCGATTCCACAGGTCAAAGGCCAGCAGGTGGCGCGCATGAACCGCCTGGTGCAGCAGGTGCACAAAGGCAATCAGTCGGCGGATTTCGATACCTTCGGCAAAGGGGCCTGGACCTTCGAACTGCGCGTCAACGCGGTGGCGGCGCTGGAAGCCGCACTGCTGGATTTACTGGGCCAATGTCTGGGCGTGCCGGTGGCAGAACTGCTCGGGCCGGGACAGCAGCGCGATGAAGTCACGGTACTCGGTTATCTGTTCTATCTCGGCGATCGTCGTAAAACCGATTTACCGTACCTGACGGGCGAAGGTGCCAGCCATGACTGGTATCACCTGCGCCATCAGGAAGCCTTAACGCCGGAAGCGGTGGTGCGTTTAGCCGAAGCGGCGCAGGACAAATACGGCTTTAAAGATTTCAAACTGAAGGGCGGCGTATTGCCGGGCGAGCAGGAGATTGAATCCGCTGCCGCGCTGAAAAAGCGTTTCCCGGATGCACGCATCACCGTCGATCCCAACGGCGCCTGGACGCTGGATGAAGCGATTGGCTTGTGCAAAGGCATGGGTGATGTGCTGACCTACGCCGAAGATCCGTGCGGTGCCGAACAGGGTTATTCCGGCCGTGAAGTGATGGCGGAGTTCCGACGCGCCACTGGATTGCCGGTCGCCACCAATATGATCGCCACCAACTGGCGTGAGATGAATCACGCGGTGATGCTCAATTCGGTGGATATCCCGCTGGCCGATCCGCACTTCTGGACGCTGAGCGGTGCGGTGCGCGTGGCGCAACTGTGCGACGACTGGGGCTTAACCTGGGGTTGCCACTCCAACAACCACTTCGACATTTCGCTGGCGATGTTTACCCACGTTGGCGCTGCCGCACCGGGCAAACCGACAGCTATCGATACCCACTGGATTTGGCAGGAAGGCGATCAGCGCCTCACTAAAGAGCCGCTGCAAATCCGCAACGGCAAGATTGCCGTGCCGGATAAACCCGGTCTCGGTGTCGAGTTGGATTGGGATCGTCTGCATCAGGCCAATGCCCTCTACAAATCTCTGCCGGCGGGTGCGCGTAATGACGCCACCGCGATGCAGTATCTGGTTCCCGGTTGGTCATTCGACCGCAAGCGTCCGGCTTTTGGACGTCGTCATGCATAAGGAGCAGGAAATGAGTCAGACCCCGAAAATTACGTCGCTGCAGGTCATTCCGGTGGCGGGTCACGACAGTATGTTGCTGAATTTGAGCGGCGCACATTCACCGTTCTTCACCCGTAATATCGTCATCATCAAGGATAACGCGGGCCACACTGGCGTGGGTGAAATTCCCGGTGGAGAGAAGATTCGTCAGACGCTGGAAGACGCGGCGGCGCTGGTGGTGCAGAAAACCGTGGGTGAGTACAAGAACATCCTCAATCTGGTCCGCAGCACTTTTGCCGACCGCGACTCCAGCGGACGCGGCAATCAAACCTTTGACCTGCGTACCACCATCCATGTAGTGACCGGCATTGAAGCGGCACTGCTGGATTTGCTCGGTCAGCATCTGGGCGTCAACGTTGCCTCGTTGCTCGGTGATGGTCAGCAGCGCGATCGCGTGGAGATGCTGGGTTACCTGTTCTACGTCGGCGATCGTAAGAAAACCTCGCTGCCTTATCAGAGCCAGGAAGATGAGAAATGCGACTGGTATCGCCTGCGTCATGAAGAGGCATTGACGCCAGATACCGTAGTGCGTCTTGCCGAAGCCGCCTATGAAAAATATGGCTTCAACGATTTCAAACTGAAAGGCGGCGTGCTGCGTGGTGGTGAAGAGGCCGAAGCCGTGACGGCGCTGGCGAAACGCTTCCCGCAGGCACGCGTGACGCTCGATCCTAACGGTGCCTGGTCGCTGAATGAAGCGATTCTGCTCGGTAAGCAACTCAAAGGCGTGCTGGCGTATGCGGAGGATCCGTGTGGCGCTGAGCAAGGCTACTCTGGCCGTGAAGTGATGGCGGAATTCCGCCGTGCCACCGGTTTGCCAACGGCCACCAACATGATTGCCACCGACTGGCGTCAAATGGGCCACACGCTGTCGCTGCAATCGGTGGACATCCCGCTGGCCGACCCGCATTTCTGGACCATGCAAGGTTCGGTGCGCGTGGCGCAGATGTGCCACGACTTCGGCCTGACCTGGGGTTCGCACTCCAACAACCACTTCGATATTTCGCTGGCGATGTTCACCCACGTGGCCGCTGCTGCGCCGGGCGCCATTACCGCCATCGATACCCACTGGATTTGGCAGGAGGGCAACCAGCGCCTGACCAAAGAGCCGTTCCAAATCAAAGGCGGCATGGTACAGGTGCCGCAGAAACCCGGTCTCGGCGTCGAGCTGGATATGGATCAGGTGATGCAGGCCAACGCGCTGTATCAGAAACACGGTTTGGGCGCGCGTGATGATGCGCAAGCGATGCAGTACCTCGTGCCGAATTGGACTTTCGATAACAAGCGTCCTTGCCTGGTGCGCTAACGTTTCCGGCGCTCCGTGCGGGCGCCTGTTGTAACCGACTGGAGTAATCACAATGAGCAATGCCTGGCCGAACACTTTTCGTCGCCGTTTACTGGCAGGGGAAACCCTGATTGGTAGCTGGTGCGCGCTTGCTAGCCCGATTTCCACCGAAGTTCTGGGCCTGGCGGGCTTTGACTGGCTGGTGCTGGATGGCGAGCACGCGCCGAACGACATCACCACCTTTATCCCGCAGTTGATGGCGCTGAAGGGCAGCCACAGTGCGCCGGTAGTGCGTCCGCCGTGCAATGAGCCGATTATCATCAAACGCCTGCTGGATATTGGTTTCTATAACTTCCTGGTGCCGTTTGTGGAGACCGAGGAAGAGGCGATTCGCGCCGTAGCGTCAACGCGCTATCCGCCAGCGGGCATTCGCGGCGTGTCGGTTTCGCATCGTAGCAACATGTACGGCACGCTGCCGGATTACAACGCCACCATCAATGACAACATCACCGTGTTGGTGCAAATCGAAACTCAGCAGGCCGTGGATAACATCGATGCGATTGCTGCCGTTGACGGCGTGGATGGCATTTTTGTCGGCCCGGGTGACTTGTCTGCCGCACTCGGCTATCTCGGCCAGCCTGCGCATCCTGAAGTGTTGAAAGTGATTAAACACATTTTTGAACGTGCCAAAGCAGCAGGTAAACCCAGCGGCATTCTGGCACCGGTCGAAGCCGATGCGCGCCGTTATCTGGAATGGGGTGCCACATTCGTTGCTGTAGGCAGCGATCTGGGTGTTTTCCGCAACGCCACGCAGGCGCTGTGCGACAAATTTAAGCAATAACTGACGAAGGGGAAAGGCAATGAAAATTGGATTTATCGGCCTCGGTATTATGGGCAAACCGATGAGTAAAAACCTGGTGAAAGCCGGTTATTCGCTGGTGGTGCGTGACCACAACGTTAGCAACGAAGCTGAACTGGTGGAGCTGGGCGCCACCGTGGCGAAAACGCCAAAAGAGGTCGCCGAACAGGTTGATGTGGTGATCACCATGGTGCCGAACTCACCGCAGGTGAAAGAGGTTTGCCTCGGCGCCAACGGGATTATCGAAGGCGCGAAGCCTGGCCTGATTGTGATCGACATGAGTTCGATTGCGCCACTGGCCAGCCGTGAAGTGCACGATGCGCTGGCAGAAAAAGGCATCAAGATGCTGGATGCGCCGGTCAGTGGTGGCGAGCCGAAAGCGATTGAGGGCACGCTGTCCGTGATGGTCGGTGGTGATAAAGCGGTATTCGACCAATGCTACGACATCATGAAAGCCATGGCGGGTTCCGTGGTGCACACCGGTGATATCGGTGCAGGCAACGTGACCAAGCTGGCGAACCAGGTGATTGTGGCGCTGAACATCGCGGCGATGTCCGAAGCGCTGTCGCTGGCAACCAAAGCCGGTGTGAACCCAGAACTGGTCTATCAGGCGATTCGTGGTGGGCTGGCAGGCAGCACGGTGCTGGATGCCAAAGCGCCAATGGTGCTGGATCGTAACTTCAAGCCGGGCTTCCGCATCGATCTGCACATCAAGGATTTGGCGAATGCGCTGGACACTTCACACGGCATTGGCGCGCATCTGCCGCTGACGGCTGCGGTGATGGAAATGATGCAGGCACTGAAAGTCGACGGCAAGGGCACTTCTGACCATAGTGCGCTGGCTTGCTATTATGAAAAATTAGCTCAGGTCGAGATCACCCGGTAGTTTGCCTGTCCGGTGTCTGCGGATGCCGGACTGCTCACTGCTTTAGCAGGACGGAATTCCGTCACCCATCGCGCTCGGATTGCCTATGAAAATTGTCATCGCACCGGATTCATATAAAGAGAGTTTGTCTGCCCTGGAAGTGGCTGCGGCGATTGAAGCGGGATTTAGCGAGATTTTTCCCGACGCCGAATACGTGAAAATACCGGTCGCCGACGGTGGTGAAGGCACGGTAGAAGCCATGGTGGCGGCGACGCAAGGAAGTATTGTCAGATTAACCGTGACCGGACCGCTCGGCGCGCCGGTTGAGGCTTTTTACGGATTATCCGGTGATGAACGCAGCGCATTTATCGAAATGGCGGCAGCCAGCGGTCTGGAACTGGTGCCGGCCGCGCAGCGTGACCCGCTGATCACCAACTCTTTTGGCACCGGCGAGCTGATTAAAAACGCGCTCGATCGCGGTGTTGACCACATCATTATTGGTATTGGCGGCAGCGCCACTAACGATGGGGGATCCGGCATGATGCAGGCGCTGGGCGCTCGCTTGCTGGACCAGCAGGGCAATGAGATTGCCTTTGGCGGCGGCGCACTGCCGCAGCTGGCGCGGATTGAAATCGATCAGCTGGATAAACGTATTCAGCAGTGCCGCATAGAAGTGGCCTGCGATGTTACTAATCCTTTGACCGGTGAAGAGGGGGCCTCGGCGATCTTTGGTCCACAAAAAGGAGCCACGCCGGAACTGGTGCAGCAACTGGATAACGCGCTGGCGCATTACGCTGAGATTATCCATCGCGATTTAGACATTGATGTGCTGCACATTGCGGGCGGCGGTGCGGCGGGGGGCATGGGCGCGGCACTGCATGCGTTTTGCCAGGCCGAGCTGCGTCGCGGTATTGAGATCGTCACGGAAGCCCTTGGGTTAGCGGATCAGGTGCAAGATGCCGATCTGGTGATTACCGGCGAAGGACGCATTGATAGCCAGACGATTAACGGCAAAGTGCCGATTGGTGTGGCGAAGGTGGCGAAGCAGTTTAACAAGCCGGTGATTGGCATTGCGGGCAGTTTAACCGCAGATGTTGGCGTGGTGCATCAGCACGGGCTGGATGCGGTATTCAGCGTGCTGTTCAGTATTGGCTCGCTGGAGGATGCGTTAGCCAATGCGGCGCAAAATGTGCGACTGACCGCGCGCAATGTGGCGGCAACAATCAAGGTGGGGCAGGCCTTATAGATGCGGCTGATCGCGCGCAATGTCGTGGCAGTGAACAATGTGGGGCTGGCCTTACAGGCGCGCCCCTCTCATCCTAACCCTCTCCCATTATCGGGCGAGGGGACCGTTGGTTGCGATGATGGAGGCGACAAGTCATTCTTAAACCTGGCTCGATTAACGCTCTTTGGTGAGTGGCAGAGGGCATGAAACGTTCCCTTATCCCACGCCCAACACTTTCCTGGCCTCACGCGCCACGTTCGCCATCTCATCACTCAATTCCAGCAATTCCGGCTCCAGCGCTTCGATATCACTCTCCTGATGCAAACTCTTCTCCAGCTGCTGACACAGCTGTTTCAGTCTGGGCACGCCGCTGTAGCTGGCGCTGCCGTGCAGCTTGTGGATGATCTCGCGCAGGCCATTAACATCATTACTGGCCATAGAACTCTCCACGCGCGCCTCCACTTCCGGCAGGAAATCCAGCAGCATCTGCAGCAGATCGCGAGCCAGGTCTGGTTTATTGGCGGCCTGACGCAGTGCCAGCGCCCAGTCGAGCGACGGCGCAACATCTGGCTGCGGTGTGGGTGCCGCCGTGGGGTTCGGGGCATAACGCTGCAACAGTTGGCTCAGTTTGCCTTCGTCAATCGGCTTCGCCAGATAATCATTCATCCCGGCACCAATCAGCTGCTGGCGCTCGCCATCCAGTGCATGTGCAGTGACCGCGACAATCGGGGTATTCGCATGCAGCGGCAGGCTGCGAATGATTTCACTGGCGCGAATGCCGTCGATATCCGGCATCTGGATATCCATTAAAATCACATCCAGCTTGTGTAAACGCGCCTGGCGAATGGCCTGTTCCGCGTTGTCGCACAGAATGATGTGCTGAACCTGCTCCTCCAGCAGCGCACCAATTAACTTCAGATTGGCAGGATTGTCATCCACCGCCATCACCGTTAGCGGCTGGCGGGTACTAAGCGGTAAGGCATCGTTATGCAAACTGTGTAAATCCAGCAGCATCGGCAACAAGCGCGTCAGTGAGACGGGTTTGGCGATACAGCCGGCGATGCCTCGTGCGCGCAAATCGTCGGCGAACAGCATCATCTCGCTGGGCAGCGCCAGCAGTACCGAATCGGCATGTGCGCGCAGCCGCTGAATTAACGCATCCGGCAGCGTGGCGGGGTGAGGATCGTTCACCGGCAATCCCATCAACAACAGCGGGAAGCGGGTATCCGGCAGCGCTTCCAGTGAAGTGAAATGCTGAACCTGCAGCGGCGTGATGCTGAGCATCTCCTGCACCGCTTTCGCCACCGCGGCATGGGGTTCGATATAGGCTAACGGGATGGCGCGCAGATCTTCCAGCATGCGCGGGATGGGCGGCGCGTTGGGATTGAGATCGAGATGAACGTGCACCCAGAAAGTGGATCCCTGATTTTGACGGCTGTGGAACGCAATCTCTCCGCCCATCTCCGACACCAGTTTTTGCGTGATCACCAGACCCAAACCGGTGCCGCCGTGGCGGCGGGAAATACTCGCATCGGCCTGACGGAACGCCTGGAACAGCTGTGACTGCTGCTGCTCAGAAATGCCAATGCCGGTGTCGTGTACCTGAATTTCCAGTTCAACGCGCGTGGTGCTCAGGCTACGCAGCTCAACACGCAAATCGATGTGCCCCTGCTCAGTAAACTTAATGGCATTACCAATCAGGTTAATCATGATCTGCTGTAAACGCAGCGGGTCGCCAATCACATTATCCGGCACCTGTTTTTCCAGGCAAACGGTGATCTCCAGCCCTTTGTCATGTGCTGAAGGTGCCAGCAGCACCAGGGTTTCATCCAGCGTGGCGCGGAGCGGGAAGGGGATCGATTCCAGCACCAGCTTGCCGGCTTCGAGTTTCGAGAAATCCAGCACATCGTTGATGATGCTCAGCAGGTTATTGGCCGAGCGCTCAATGGTGCTCATATAATCGCGCTGGTTGGTGCTCAGTCCGGTTTTCAGCATCTGACGGGTAAAGCCAATCACTCCGTTGAGCGGTGTTCGTAGCTCATGCGACATATTGGCGAGGAATTCGGATTTGATACGCGCCGCTTCCTGCGCGCGCTTCTTCGCCAAATCCAGCTCGACGTTTTGAATCTCCAGCTGTTCCAGGGTTTCACGCAGATCGTAGGTGGCCTGATCGATATTCTGCTGCATCTCTTCGTGATAGGCAGTGAGCGACATCGCCATGGCATTGATGCCGTTTTTCAGAATGCTCAGTTCGCCCAGCATGTAGCCATCAACGCGGCTGTCGAGTTGGCCGCGACGGATGCGGTCAACGGTGGAAACCATGTTCCGAATCGGACCGGTGACGTCGCGCATCAGACGATAGGCAAACAGCATGGCGATGCACAAACAAAACAGTAAGAGCAAAGTGGCCACAAACACCTCTTTGTACTGCTCCAGCCGCACCGATTGCAGATCGAGTTCAATTGCCACATACCCCAACGGATTCCCCGCGGGTTTGGCATCTTCACCGGGCAGTTCGTCTACGGAATAGCGTTCGGAGATAATCGGGGTTCGCAGCACCATCAAATTGCCGTGGCGCTCCACCGATACACCATCTTCCAGCGTCGAGATGTCTTCTTTTTGCAATAACGCGAGGTTTTGGTTGTTGTTCGAGGTGACGTAGATGTGATTGTTGTTGTCGAAAATGGTAATGGCACGGACAATATCGGAATGACGACGATGCAGCAGGCTGACCAGCTCGCGAATCGCATCACGATTGTGCCAGGTCATGCCGTATTCGCTGGAGACAGCCAGCGGTTCAATAATGTTCGATCCGGCATCGCGCACCTGATGTTGTAATTCGTTATAACGGTGCACCACGAAGAAGGTACTGAGCAGCAGACCAATCATTAACGTTGGCGCCAGTATCAAAATCATCATTCGCGCCCGCAGGCTATATTTGGTCATAATTGTGGCCTGGCAAATCCTGGCATTGATATCCCTGTGCACAATCCGCTTGCGATGGCACACCCCATTAATTTAGAGAATTCACAACACTATGGCGCAATTTTACTCCGCAAAACAGCGTGTGGCGACAAAGCAGCGTATTACCGTCACTATCGAAGACCTTGACCCCTTTGGACAAGGTGTTGCGCGCCATAATGGCAAAGCGATGTTTGTCAGCGGCGCACTGCCGGGTGAACAGGCCGAAGTCATGGTCGTGGAAGATAAACGTCAGTTCTCGCGGGCCAAAGCCAAAAAGATTACTCAGCCGAGCGCACAGCGGGAAAAACCGCGCTGCGTGCACTTTGGTGTCTGCGGTGGATGCCAGCAACAGCATGCCGCGATCGCGTTACAGGAGGACAGTAAAGCACGTGCGCTGAGCCGAATGCTGAGTCGGGATGCGCCTTTGCCGGTGCAGGTGAATGAGATCATCAGTGGCAATACCTGGGGCTACCGCCGCCGCGCTCGCCTGGGACTGCAATGGCAGCCTAAACAGCAGCGTTTGCTGATGGGGTTCCGCCAGGCAGCAACCAATGATTTAGTGGCGCTAAGCCAATGCCCCATTTTGGTGCCCGAGCTTGAGGCGTTACTCCAGCCATTGCACCACTGCCTCAGCACCCTGCAGGCCGCACGGCGACTGGGCCATGTCGAGTTAGTGCTGGCGGACAATGGCCCGGTGATGGTGCTGCGTCATCTTGATGCATTGTCCGCAGGCGATCGTGCAAAACTGGAACGCTTTTCGCATGAGCATCAGCTGATGCTGTATCTGGCCGACGGCGGCGACACTTTGCAGCCGCTGGGGGATTATGCACCGTTCTACCAATCGTTTGATTTGAAACTGACTTTCAGCCCGCAGGATTTCATTCAGGTGAATGATGGCGTGAATCAGCAGATGGTGGCAAAAGCCATTGAATGGCTTGATTTACAGCCCGAAGATCGGGTGCTGGATCTGTTTTGCGGTATGGGCAATTTCACTTTGCCTGTAGGAAAGTTCGTACAAAATGCTGTGGGTGTGGAGGGTGTTGCAGCTTTAGTCCACCAGGCAGCGTATAATGCTGAGCTGAATAATCTTAAAAATGTCCGCTTTTTCCAGCACAACCTGGAAGAAGACGTTGCCCACCAGCCGTGGGCAGCGCAGGGATTTAACAAGGTGTTACTGGATCCAGCACGTGCTGGGGCCGCGGGTGTGATGTCGCATATCGTTAAACTTGCGCCACAACGCGTGGTCTATGTTTCCTGTAACCCAACAACACTTGCGCGCGACAGTCAGGCATTACTGTCGGCGGGCTACCATTTGGAAAGGGTCGCGATGCTGGATATGTTCCCTCATACCAGTCATCTCGAGTCCATGGTGCTGTTTAGCAAAGCATAAGCGGCGTTTTCGTCGTTATGGCAGGAGAGGATATGGTTGCGGTTAGAAGTGCGCATTTGAATACGGAAGGGGAATTTGCCCTCGACCAGTGGATCGCCAGTTTAAATATCAATAATCCGCAATCCTGTCAGCGATTGGCGGATACCTGGCGCTACTGTGAAACCGAAACGCACAACCATCCAGATCAGGCTCTGCTGCTGTGGCGCGGTATTGAGATGGTGGAAATACTCACCATGCTCAGTATGGACAACGATAGCCTGCGCGCGGCCTTACTGTTCCCGCTGGCCAACGCGGATGTGGTCAGTGAAGAAGAGCTGGAAAAGTCGTTCGGCAAAGGCATTGTCTCGCTGGTACACGGCGTGCGTGATATGGACGCGATCCGCCAGCTGAAAGCCATCCACAATGATTCGATGGCCTCCGAGCAGGTGGATAACGTGCGCCGCATGCTGCTGGCGATGGTGGAAGATTTCCGCTGCGTGGTCATCAAGCTGGCAGAGCGTATCGCCCACCTGCGTGAAATGAAGGATGCACCAGAAGACGAACGTGTGCTCGCTGCCAAAGAGAGCACCAATATCTATGCGCCGTTAGCCAATCGTCTGGGTATCGGTCAGCTCAAATGGGAGCTGGAAGATTACTGCTTCCGCTATCTGCACCCCGATGAGTACAAACGCATCGCCAAACTGCTGCATGAACGCCGTATTGACCGCGAAGGTTACATTGATAACTTCGTGAGTAACTTACGTGCAGAGATGCAGAAGGAGGGCGTGCGTGCTGAAGTCTATGGCCGCCCGAAACATATCTACAGCATCTGGCGCAAGATGCAGAAGAAGTCGCTGGCGTTTGATGAGCTGTTCGATGTGCGCGCGGTGCGCATCGTGGCGGAACGTTTGCAGGATTGCTATGGCGCCCTGGGCACCGTGCACACGCTGTATCGCCATCTTCCCAGCGAGTTCGACGACTACGTTGCCAATCCCAAACCCAACGGTTATCAATCCATTCACACTGTGGTGCTCGGTCCGCAGGGCAAGACGGTAGAGATCCAGATTCGTACTCGCCAGATGCATGAAGATGCGGAGTTGGGCGTGGCCGCGCACTGGAAGTACAAAGAAGGCCCGACTTCCAGCAACGCGCGCGGTGCGGCAGGGCACGAAGAACGCATTGCGTGGCTGCGTAAGCTGATTACCTGGCAGGAAGAGATGGCGGATTCCGGCGAGATGCTGGAAGAGGTGCGCAGCCAGGTCTTTGACGATCGGGTGTACGTGTTTACCCCGAAAGGTGATGTAGTCGATCTGCCATCGGGTTCAACACCGCTGGACTTCGCTTATCACATTCACAGTGATATCGGCCATCGCTGCATTGGTGCCAAGATCAGCGGCCGTATCGTGCCGTTCACCTATCAGTTGCAGATGGGCGATCAGATTGAGGTCATTACCCAGAAGCAGCCTAACCCGAGCCGCGACTGGCTGAACCCGAACCTCGGCTATATCACCACCAGCCGTGGCCGTTCGAAGATTCATGCCTGGTTCCGCAAACAAGATCGCGACAAGAACATTCTGGCTGGCCGCCAGATTCTTGAAAGTGAGTTGAGCCAGCTGGATATCAGTTTCCGCGATGCAGAAAAAATTCTGCTGCCGCGTTATAACGTCAGCTCGCAGGATGAGCTACTGGCGATGATTGGCGGCGGCGATATTCGCCTCAATCAGATGGTCAACTTCCTGCAGGCCAAGCTCAACAAGCCGAGTGCGGAAGAGGAAGATCGTGAAGCGCTGCGCCAGCTGACGCAAAAATCACATCAGCCTTCATCTGCGCGCAGAGAAAGTGGACGCGTGGTGGTGGAAGGTGTAGGCAATCTGCTGCACCACATTGCGCGCTGCTGCCAGCCGATTCCGGGTGACGATATCGTGGGCTTTATCACCCAGGGGCGCGGAATTTCCATTCACCGTGCCGACTGTGACCAGCTCAGCGAACTGATCTCCCATGCGCCTGAGCGTATTGTCGATGCGGTGTGGGGCGAAGATTACTCGAGCGGCTATTCGCTGGTGGTACGCGTCACCGCCAACGATCGCAGCGGGTTACTGCGTGATATCACCACCATTCTGGCGAATGAGAAGGTTAACGTGCTGGGCGTTTCCAGCCGCAGCGACACCAAAAAGCAGCTGGCAACCATTGATATGGATATCGAAATCTACAACCAGCAGGTGCTGGGCCGCGTGCTGGCGCGTCTTAACCAGGTGCCGGATATCATCGACGCACGCCGTCTGAACTGATGTGGCCAGGCCGCCATGAAAGGGCAGCCTGGCATTTACTGTACGCCCGAAATGGCACGTCTACGTTGTCTTGGGTGCAGGGTATGGCCATCAATGACGTGTCGACCTGATTTCGGTGCGCCTCAGGGTCGCCATTTTGGCGACCTTTTCCATTTTTAACCCCTAAGGATTTACCCATGACCGCCCTGAATCGTCTGCTCACCATCATGCAAACCTTGCGCGACCCGGAACGTGGCTGCCCGTGGGATCGTCAGCAGACCTTCGCCTCCATCGCCCCTTACACGCTGGAAGAGACCTACGAAGTGATCGACGCGATTCAGCGCGAGGACTTTGATGACCTGCGCGGTGAACTCGGCGACCTGCTGTTTCAGGTGGTGTTTTATGCGCAGATGGCCGATGAGCAGCAGCGTTTCAATTTCGATGACATCTGCAACGCCATCAGCGACAAGCTGGAGCGCCGTCATCCGCATATTTTTGGTGATGTGCAGGCTGAAACCACACAGGAAGTGCTGAAAAACTGGGAAGCGATCAAACACAGCGAGCGCGCAGAGAAGTCACAGCATTCGGTGCTGGATGACATTCCAAAAGCCTTGCCTGCACTGATGCGTGCTCACAAAATCCAGAAGCGCTGTAGCACGGTGGGATTCGACTGGAACAACCTGGGGCCAGTGCTCGATAAAGTGCATGAAGAAATCGATGAAGTGATGCACGAAGCGCAGCAGGCGGTGGTCGACAATGACAAGCTGGAAGAGGAGATTGGCGATTTGCTGTTTGCCACCGTCAACCTTTCTCGTCATTTGGGCAGCAAGGCCGAAATCGCCTTACAAAAAGCCAATGATAAATTTGAGCGTCGCTTCCGCCAGGTTGAATCCATCATCAGCGGGCAGGGACTGGCGATGCAGGATGCGACCCTGGATCAAATGGAAGCCGCCTGGCAGCAGGTGAAATGCAGTGAGAACAAAGACTAAGCGGTTATTCTTTAAATCGTCGATTATTCCTGCATTGCGCATAAATTGTCCGCTTGAGCTTACTCGATTCAGCCAAGCGGCAACTTTGTGACGCACATCAACATTTCACCCTCGCCTATTCGCTATGTTATCGGCTGCAATGCGGGGGGGTGATGTGATTCATCAATTGTGGCTGAGGACGACTTCGGGTATACTATTTTCCCGTCTTGGTTATTCCACCGTCTTTAAACCTAAACTCTCAGGTTCAGCATGACAACGAATTATATTTTTGTGACCGGCGGGGTCGTATCCTCTCTGGGCAAAGGCATTGCCGCAGCCTCCCTCGCAGCCATCCTTGAAGCACGTGGTCTGAATGTGACCATCATGAAACTCGATCCGTACATTAACGTCGATCCGGGTACCATGAGCCCAACGCAGCACGGTGAAGTGTTTGTTACCGATGATGGGGCCGAAACCGATCTGGACTTGGGTCACTACGAGCGCTTCATCCGTACCAAAATGTCGCGCCGCAACAACTTTACGACCGGTCGTATCTACTCAGAAGTGCTGCGCAAAGAGCGTCGCGGTGACTATCTGGGTGCCACGATTCAGGTCATCCCACACATCACCAACGCCATCAAAGAACGCATTATTGAAGGCGGCGAAGGTCATGATGTCGTGCTGGTGGAAATCGGCGGTACCGTAGGCGATATCGAATCCCTGCCGTTCCTCGAAGCGATTCGCCAGATGGCTGTTGATGTGGGCCGTGAACACACCATGTATATGCACCTGACTTTGGTGCCGTATATGGCCGCTGCAGGCGAAGTGAAAACCAAGCCAACCCAGCATTCAGTGAAAGAGCTGCTGTCGATCGGTATCCAGCCTGATGTGCTGATCTGCCGTTCTGACCGTGCTGTGCCGGCCAACGAACGTGCGAAGATCGCCCTGTTCTGTAACGTACCAGAGAAAGCGGTTATTTCCCTGAAAGATGTGGATTCCATCTACAAGATTCCTGGCCTGTTGAAATCACAGGGTCTGGATGACTATATCTGTAAGCGTTTCAATCTGAGCGCACCGGAAGCGAACCTGGCCGAATGGGAACAGGTTATCTATGAAGAAGCCAATCCGGGCGGCGAAGTGACCATCGGTATGGTCGGCAAATATGTCGAGCTGCCAGATGCTTACAAGTCAGTGATTGAAGCACTGAAGCACGGTGGCCTGAAAAATCGTGTGACCGTGAACATTAAGTTGATCGACTCGCAGGATGTGGAATCACGCGGTGTCGAAATTCTGAAAGATCTGGATGCTATCCTGATCCCGGGCGGCTTCGGCTACCGTGGTGTGGAAGGCAAAATGCTCACGGCGCAATACGCGCGTGAGAACAACATCCCTTACCTCGGTATCTGCCTGGGTATGCAGGTTGCGCTGATGGAATTCGCACGCAACGTGGCCGGGATGGCAGACGCCAACTCAACGGAATTTGTGCCAGACTGTAAGTACCCAGTGGTCGCGCTGATCACTGAATGGCGTGATGAAGAAGGCAACGTTGAGCAACGTACTGAGCAGAGCGATCTGGGCGGCACCATGCGTCTGGGTAGCCAGCAGTGCCAGCTGACGCCGGAAAGTAAAGTGCGCCAGCTATACGGTTCTGACGTGATTACTGAACGTCACCGTCATCGTTATGAAGTGAACAATCTGCTGTTGAAGCCGATTGAAGCGGCGGGTCTGCATATTGCGGGCCGTTCCGGCGACGACCAGCTGGTGGAGATTATCGAACTCCCGAACCATCCGTGGTTTGTAGCTTGTCAGTTCCACCCGGAATTCACGTCGACCCCGCGTGATGGTCATCCGCTGTTCGCTGGCTTTGTTAAAGCCGCGCAGGAGCACCAGAAGCGGTTAGCGAAGTAAAAGTTTAACGAACAGCGCGCGAACTCTTCGCGCGTTGTTTGTCTTAGGATTGACTAACTTGTACTGAGGAAAATCGAATGTCCAAAATCGTAAAAGTCATCGGTCGCGAAATCATCGACTCCCGTGGCAACCCGACTGTAGAAGCAGAAGTGCATCTGGAAGGCGGTTTCGTTGGTCTGGCTGCTGCGCCATCAGGTGCTTCAACCGGTTCTCGCGAAGCACTGGAGCTGCGTGACGGTGACAAATCTCGTTTCCTGGGCAAAGGCGTGACCAAAGCGGTTGCCGCTGTTAACGGTCCTATCGCTGCTGCGGTGACCGGTAAAGATGCCAAAGACCAGGCGAACATCGATAAGATCATGATCGAGCTGGACGGTACTGAGAACAAATCCAACTTCGGCGCTAACGCCATTCTGGCGGTTTCGCTGGCAGCAGCTAAAGCGGCTGCGGCTTCTAAAGGCCTGCCACTGTACGCGCACATCGCTGAACTGAACGGCACCCCAGGCAAATTCTCTATGCCACTGCCTATGATGAACATCATCAACGGTGGTGAGCACGCGGATAACAACGTTGATATCCAGGAATTCATGATTCAGCCTGTTGGCGCGAAAAACGTGAAAGAAGCCATCCGTATGGGTTCTGAAGTTTTCCACAACCTGGCAAAAGTGCTGAAAGCCAAAGGCATGAGCACTGCGGTCGGTGACGAAGGTGGCTACGCGCCTAACCTGGGTTCTAACGCCGAAGCGCTGGCTGTTATCGCTGAAGCGGTAAAAGCAGCAGGCTACGAGCTGGGCAAAGACATCACCCTGGCGATGGACTGTGCAGCGTCTGAATTCTACAAAGACGGCAAATATGTGCTGGCTGGCGAAGGCAACAAAGCCTTCACCTCTGAAGAGTTCACGCACTTCCTGGAAGACCTGACCAAACAGTACCCAATCGTGTCTATCGAAGACGGTTTGGACGAGTCTGACTGGGCGGGCTTCGCTTACCAGACCAAAGTACTGGGCGACAAAATTCAGCTGGTAGGTGACGACCTGTTCGTGACCAATACCAAGATCCTGAAAGAAGGTATCGATAAAGGCATCGCTAACTCCATCCTGATCAAATTCAACCAGATCGGTTCTCTGACCGAAACGCTGGCTGCAATCAAGATGGCAAAAGATGCAGGTTACACTGCGGTGATTTCACACCGTTCAGGTGAAACTGAAGATGCGACCATCGCTGACCTGGCGGTCGGTACTGCAGCAGGCCAGATCAAAACCGGTTCTATGAGCCGTTCTGACCGTGTTGCTAAGTACAACCAACTGATTCGTATCGAAGAAGCGCTGGGCGACAAAGCCCCGTTCAACGGTCTGAAAGAAGTTAAAGGCCAGTAAGGGTCTGTTGATGTGGCCGGATTGGCCGCATCATCGCTGATAAAGCCCCGCCTCGTGCGGGGCTTTTGCTTTTTTGGCACGAAGCAGCTGTGAACCGGCGGTGAAAATCTGCCATAATCTGCGCCTCGAATTTTAGACGTGAGTAAAAAATGTTCTACCCGATTAACGAAATGTTCCAGACCCTGCAGGGCGAAGGATTTTACACCGGTGTTCCGGCGCTGTTCATCCGCTTACAGGGATGTCCGGTGGGCTGTAGCTGGTGTGATACCAAGCATACGTGGGAAAAACTGGCCGATCGGGAGACCTCGCTGGGCGATATTCTGGTGAAAACCGTGGAGAGTGATGCCTGGGGCAGTGCCGATGCGGCGATGCTGATTGAGACTATTCAACGTCAGGGCTGGACTGCACGCCATGTGGTGATCACCGGTGGCGAACCGGCTATTTTTGATTTGCGCCCGTTGACCGAGGCGTTGGAAGCGGCCGGTTTCGAGTGCCAGATTGAGACCAGTGGTACGCATGAAGTGCACTGTTCTGACGCCACATGGGTGACAGTTTCACCGAAGGTGAATATGCGCGGTGGTTATGATGTGCTGCCGCAGGCGTTGCAGCGTGCCGATGAGATTAAACATCCAGTGGCGCGTGAGCGAGATGTGGAAGCCTTGGATGGGCTGCTGGCAGGCTTGCATGATGACAAGAAGCGCATCGTGGCACTGCAACCGATCAGTCGTGGCGATGCGGCCACCAAACTGTGCATTGAGACCTGCATTGCGCGTAACTGGCGCCTTTCGATGCAGACACATAAGTATTTGAATATCGCCTGATGAATTCGGTGCGCATCAATGCGCACCCGGCGAAATTTGCACCGATTCCGCAAGGTCGCTATTTATGGCGACCTTGTTCAAGCCCGTACCGGTGCAGCCGAACGTATTACTGCTTCGCTTTATACGCGTCGAACGCCTGTTTGATCTCAGCTTTGGCTTTCGCCGCATCCTCAAAACCATTCAGCTCAACTTTTTTACGACCATCTGGCAACTGCTTATACACGCGGAAGAACGCCTGCAGACGCTCTTGCTCCATCTTCGGCAGGTCTTTCATCTCTTTGATGTCGTCATAGGTTGGGTCGATTTTGCTGGTTGGAACCGCAACAATCTTGTCGTCCACTTCGCCACCATCAATCATTTTCAGCACGCCAATCGGGCGCAGTTTGATCAGTGTGCCCGGTTGCAGTGGCGCGCGGGTGTAGAAGATCACGTCCAGCGGATCGCCATCACCGCCCAGCGACTGAGTCAGTGAACCGTAGTTCGCCGGATAGGCAACCGGCATCGACTGGAAACGGTCAGCAACGATGAAACCGGTTTTCGCATCGGTTTCGTATTTAATCATCCCGCCTGCAGGAATCTCAGTCACGGCATAGAACTCATCCGGGACTTTCTCTGGCTGCGGAAAATCCAGTACGTTTTGCGCCTGAGCGGCAGCAGAGGCTGAAACAAGCAAAGCAATGACAGAAAGACGTTTAACGAAGTTCATTGTTGATTCTCTTGATCTTTAATGAAGGAGACAACAACGTAGAGGGGACAGATGACAGCGAGATGAAGTGAACGTAAAGAAGCGTATAGCAGGAAAGTCAGGCTGCACAGCGGCAGCCCGTTAACAGTGATTAACCTTTATAAGTACACCCAGCGGTACAGGTTTCTTTGATCATCACTGCACTCAGTTCTGGCAGGATCGGCTTCATCTGATCCCAAATCCATTTTGCCAGCACTTCGCTGGTTGGATTTTCCAGGCCTGGAATATCATTCAGATAGTGATGATCGAGACGATCATAAATCGGCATAAACGCCGCTTTCAGTTCGGCAAAATCCATTACCCAACCGGTATGCGCATCCACTTCACCGGTGATTTCTAATCGCACCAGGAACGAATGGCCATGCAGACGACCACATTTATGCCCTTCAGGCACATGCGGCAGGCGGTGGGCAGATTCGAACTGGAACTCTTTAAACAGCGTGGTAGACATAATGGCTCTCAGACTTAAAAACCGCCGAATTCTACCTGAATCACAGATTTTTCGCACCCGCTTACGATGAAAAGGGCATTTTGCGCACGCCCATGCCGCAACAAGTTGATTAACGTATTGAATAAACGCATCTTTATTTACCACTTTTGCCGATTAACATTACCCGAAAAACCACTTAGTCATTTTGGTTATTAATTATGTCGAAGGCGTATTTAATCGTTAATATACAGCCCGGTAACCTACCCACTCTTCCGCCATATATCGGTCCGGACTTCAGACACTGGAATTTTTAACGCGATGACGACTCAGGCACCAGGTTCAATGCTTCCGCTTAATCCGGAGCAACTCGCGCGCTTACAGGCAGCGACCACGGATTTTAACACCACTCAGATGGCCTGGCTTTCCGGCTACTTCTGGGGCATGGTCAACCAGACGCCGGGCGCCGTTGCCGCACCTGCGCCGGTGCAGGCCGAGGTGCCAACCATCACGCTGATCTCCGCATCGCAGACCGGTAACGCACGTCGCCTGGCTGAACAGCTGCGTGACGACCTGTTGGCCGCTAAGCTGAGCGTTAATCTGGTGAACGCCGGTGACTACAAGTTTAAGCAAATCGGTCAGGAGAAATTACTGGTTGTTGTCACTTCCACTCAAGGTGAAGGTGAGCCACCAGAAGAAGCCGTGGCGTTGCACAAATTCCTGCTGTCGAAAAAAGCGCCGAAATTTGCTGCTGGCGCCGCGTTTGCGGTGTTCGGCCTCGGCGATACCTCTTACGAATTCTTTAGCAAAGCCGGTAAAGATTTTGATGAGCGCCTGGCGGAACTGGGTGCAGAACGCCTGCTGGATCGTGTTGATGCCGATGTGGAATACAAAGAGCAAGCTGCGGCCTGGCGTCAACAGCTGACCGAGATTCTGAAAGCGCGCGTGCCAAGTGAGCCTTCAGTAGTGGCGGCCGTGACGGCTTCCGGTGCTGTGAATGACATTCACAGCAGCCCTTACACCAAAGAAGCGCCGCTGACCGCCAGTTTTGCCGCTAACCAAAAAATTACCGGTCGCGATTCGGATAAAGATGTTCGCCATATCGAAATCGATCTGGGCGATTCTGGTCTGCGCTATCAGCCCGGCGATGCGCTGGGAGTGTGGTTTGAGAATGACGCCGAACTGGTGCAGGAACTGCTGCAACTGGTGTGGCTGAAAGGCGATGAGCCGGTTGAGGTTAACGGTGAAAACCTGCCGCTGGCTGAAGCGCTGCAAAAGCATTATGAATTGACGGTGAACACGCCGCAGATCGTTGAACAGTATGCTGCGCTGTCACGCAATGATGCGCTGCTGGCGCTGTCGGGTGATAAACCGAAATTACAGAGCTATGCGCAGAGCTTCCCGATTGTCGATATGGTGCGTCAGGCACCCACTGAACTCAATGCAGAACAGCTCACTGGTCTATTGCGTCCTCTCACACCGCGCCTCTATTCGATTGCTTCATCGCAAGCGGAAACGGATACCGAAGTACATATTACTGTCGGTGCGGTGCGTTACGAGATTGATGGTCGTCAGCGCGGCGGCGGTGCTTCAACCTGGCTGGCAGATCGTATCGAAGAAGAGGGAGACATCCGCGTGTTCATCGAACACAACGACAACTTCCGCTTGCCGGCGAATCCGGAAACTCCGGTGATCATGGTCGGCCCCGGCACGGGTATCGCGCCGTTCCGTTCCTTTATGCAGCAGCGTGATAACGACGGCGCAGGCGGCAAAAACTGGCTGTTCTTTGGTAATCCGCACTTCACCGATGATTTCCTCTATCAGGTGGAATGGCAGAAATACGTCAAAGACGGTTTGCTAACCAACATTGATTTAGCGTGGTCACGCGACCAGGCTGAGAAAATATACGTACAAGATAAAATCCGCGCCAAAGGGGCGGAAGTGTGGCGCTGGATTGAAGAAGGCGCGCACCTTTACGTCTGCGGCGACGCTAATCGCATGGCGAAAGACGTTGAGCAGGCATTACTGGATGTGGTGGTCGAACACGGCGGCATGGATCGTGAAACGGCTGACGAATTTTTAAGTGAGCTGCGCATTGAGCGCCGTTATCAGCGAGACGTTTACTAATGAGCGAAAAACATCCTGGACCGCTGGTCGTTGAAGGCAAGCTGACCGACGCAGAGCGTCTGAAAAAACAGAGTAACTATCTGCGCGGCACCATTCTCGAGGATCTCGATGATGGCCTGACCGGCGGCTTCAGTGGCGATAACTTCCTGTTGATCCGTTTCCACGGCATGTACCAGCAGGACGACCGCGATATTCGTGCGGAGCGTGCGGCGCAGAAACTTGAGCCCCGCCACGCAATGATGCTGCGTTGCCGCTTGCCGGGCGGCATCATCACGCCAACCCAGTGGCTGGCGATTGATAAGTTCGCCACCGACAAAACCATTTATGGCAGCATCCGTCTGACCAACCGTCAGACCTTCCAGTTTCACGGCATTCTGAAAAAGAACGTGAAGCCAACGCACCAGATGCTGCACGAAGTTGGCCTCGATGCATTGGCAACGGCGAATGACGTTAACCGTAACGTGCTCTGTACCTCGAATCCGGTCGAGTCGGAACTGCACCAGGAAGCCTACGAGTGGGCGAAAAAGCTCTCTGAGCACCTGCTGCCGCAAACCCGCGCATACGCTGAGATTTGGTGGGATAAAGAAAAAGTTGCCACGACGGATAAAGAGCCGATTCTGGGCGAAACCTATCTGCCGCGTAAGTTCAAAACGACCGTGGTGGTGCCACCGCATAACGATGTCGACCTGCATGCGAATGACCTGAACTTCATCGCCATTGCTGAGAACGGCAAGCTGATTGGCTTTAACCTGTTGGTTGGCGGTGGGTTGTCGATCGATCACGGTAATAAAGCGACTTATGCGCGTACTGCGAGTGAGTTTGGCTTCCTGCCAGTAGAGAAGATCCTTGATGTGGCGGCTGCGGTAGTGACCACGCAGCGCGACTGGGGGAACCGTACCGATCGTAAAAATGCCAAAACCAAGTACACGCTGGAACGTGTGGGTGTCGAAACCTTCAAAGCGGAAGTTGAAAAGCGTGCTGGCCTGACGTTTGAACCGATTCGTCCTTACGCGTTTACCACGCGTGGTGACCGCGTTGGCTGGGTGAAAGGCATTGATAAGAAATGGCATCTGACGCTGTTTATTGAAAACGGCCGTCTGCTGGATTATCCAGGCCGTCCGCTGAAACGCGGCATCGCTGAAATTGCCAAAATTCACCAAGGCGATTTCCGCCTGACTGCCAACCAGAACCTGATCGTGGCCGGTGTGCCCGAGAAGCAAAAAGCGCAGATCGAAGCTATCGCCCGTGAACACGGTTTGATGGAAGTGGTGACGCCGCAGCGTGAAAACTCCATGGCCTGTGTGGCTTTCCCAACCTGCCCATTAGCGATGGCCGAAGCCGAACGCTTCCTGCCTTCGTTTGTGACCAAGGTTGAAGAGATCATGCATAAGCACGGCGTCGGTGAAGAGCACATAGTGTTACGCGTTACCGGTTGCCCGAACGGCTGTGGCCGTGCTTTGCTGGCTGAGTTAGGTTTGGTGGGTAAAGCACCAGGCCGTTACAACTTACACATTGGCGGCAATCGCATGGGTACACGCATTCCACGTATGTACCGCGAAAACATCAACGAAGGCGAAATTCTGGCCAGCATCGACGAATTGGTGGCGCGCTGGGCAACCGAGCGTCAGGCCGATGAAGGCTTCGGTGACTTCGTGATTCGCGCTGGCATCATCAAAGCCGTGGTGGATCCCGCCCGTGATTTTTGGGACTCGGAGGCAGTATGACGGTACTTGATCTCGCAGCACTGAATAGTGGCAGCAAAGTCGATCGCATCATGGCATTGGCCGAAAGCAACGTGCAGCTGGAGAAACTCTCCGCTGAGCAACGCGTGAACTGGGCGCTGGAGAATATGCCGGGTGCGTTCGTGCTGTCCTCCAGCTTTGGTATTCAGGCGGCGGTTCTGCTGCATATGGTGACGCAGCAGAAACCGGATACGCCGGTGATCCTGACCGATACCGGCTATCTGTTCCCGGAAACTTACCGCTTTATTGATGAGTTGACTGAGAAGCTCAATCTCAATCTGCAAATCTTCCGTGCTGAGACTTCTCCAGCATGGCAGGAAGCGCGCTACGGCAAACTGTGGGAGCAGGGCGTCGAGGGGATTGAGCAGTACAACCAAATCAACAAGGTCGAACCGATGAATCGCGCGCTGGAAACCCTGGGTGCGCAGACCTGGTTTGCGGGTCTACGCCGTGACCAGTCAGGCAGCCGCGCCAGTTTGCCGGTACTGGCGGTGCAGCGCGGTGTGTTCAAGATTCTGCCAATCATTGACTGGGATAACCGTCAAGTGCATCAGTATCTGAAGCAACATGGCCTCAAGTATCATCCGCTGTGGGACGAAGGTTATTTGTCAGTGGGCGATACGCACACCACTAAGAAGTGGGAACCGGGCATGGCAGAAGAAGAGACACGCTTCTTTGGCCTGAAGCGCGAGTGCGGATTGCACGAAGGTTGATGCATCAATAAAAGGGTAGCGGCGTGATTTATCGCGCCTCCCTGCAGCGCCTCTAACGCTGACAGGTACACGATAAATCGTGCCGCTACTATGTCGTCCTTAAATCCCTTTTAACCCTTCAAACGCCTCCGCTGCACGCGTCACGTTCACTTTTGTCACGTCATAATGCGCCACCGCGACAAAAGGATCTTCCGCGAGGATAGTATCCAAACGGGCGCGATCCATCTCCTTCACCAGCACCATGCCGCCGGTGCGCGGATCTTTACGGCCTGCTGCAATAAAGTCACCGCTGTCAAAGTATCGATCCAGCCACTCAATGTGTGGCGCCAGCAGCGCATCGGCTTCTTCTGCCGGACGGAAATAGTTGAGATACACCACGTACATAGCAAATCCTTAAGTTGTTGGGTTAGCCAGCTCGGTGACCAGCGGCAGTAAGATCTTCACGCTATCACGCGTGCGTTGCGTAATCCGGCCCGGTAGCCAGCGATCCAGATAATTGAGGTTATCACGGTCGGTTTGGTGGCGTACGTTGCCCTCCGGGAAGTGGCTACTGTGCGCCCGCTGCTGCTGTCCGTCTTTGTTACCCAGCGCCCAGTTGGCGGCAGTGACATCCAGCAGCGGCATGCCGGCTTTATCAAAGGGATTCACGCCCGGATAGTCGCGTGCCGTCAGCGTGTGGCTGGCGGCGGAAATACCGTAGCGATGTGCGAGCTGCACGGCGCGTGCGCTGGTCTGCTTGCGTACCGCAGAGGGCGTATTGGCACCACTGTTAAAATAGAGGTGATCGCCGACGATCAGGCTGTTGAGATCAATCACCAGCAGCGTGTTCTTTTTCTCCTGCGCGCTCATGCGCGACAGGTAGTCATCCATCCCGTGCAGCCCGGCTTCACCAGCGCTAAGCGCGACAAAGCGCACGCCGTAGTGCAGTGGCGTTTTACTCAGCTGTTGCGCCAGTTCCAGCATCACACCCAGACCGGATGCATTGTCGTCCACACCTTGTAAACGCAGGCCGCCCAGATTGCTATCCGCTTCATGGCGGCTGAGAGGCGTCCAGGTATCGAGATGCGTGACGATCAGGATTTCTTGTGGCACCGCACCGCTGCGCGCGGCGATCACCGACGTGGCGGAGACTTTACGTGCGCGGGTTTCGCCCTTGCGCTCTAACCAGTTGTAGCTGGTATTGAACTGGCGGGTATTACTCTTATAGCCAAGCTCGGTGAATTGCTGCTGCAAATAGTCGGCCGTCATCAGCTCAGCAGGGCTGCCGCTCATACGGCCAGGGAAGTAGGTGGCGATGTGGCGTAGCTGCTGTTCGGCAAAATGCCCTGGCGCGTAGCTTGCAGCATGGGCAAAGAGAGGCAAACCGCCCGCGATCAGTGCAGCCAGCACGGTGCGGCGGAGAGTGGCAAACATAGTAATTGTCCTTTTATGTCATCCCGTGATGCTAAAAAAATTCCGGGTTAGTATGAAACTGTGACCGCGATTGCACAATTTGAATTGCTCCGAAACACCAGCAATATCATCTGTTAAGCACAAATTGTTATCAGCAATCCTGGGGCGTTATTCCATTCGGTAACTACTAATGCCAATTCGTAATTTCATCTGCCAGAAGGTGGGAAAGTATAGTCGCGTTAACTTATTGTAAAACTAACAAGGTTAACGTGGATTATCTGCCTCTCTTTGCCGATCTCAAAAACCGTCCAGTGCTGGTTGTTGGCGGTGGTGAAATCGCGGCGCGTAAAATCGAACTGCTGCGACGTGCCGGTGCGCGTGTGCTGATAGCAGCGCGCGACCTCGGCCATGAGTTGCAGGCGCTGCTGGAAATCGATGCCATTGAGTGGATTGCACATCACTTCGATCCAGTTCAACTGGATGGCGTCTTCTTAGTCATCGCTGCCACTGATGATAACGCGCTCAATGCGCAGGTTTTTGATGCCGCCAATGCCCGCCACAAGCTGGTCAACGTCGTCGACGATCAGCCCAAGTGCAGTTTTATCTTCCCTTCAATTGTCGATCGCTCCCCGTTGGTGGTGGCGATCTCCTCCAGTGGTACCGCGCCGGTGTTGGCTCGTTTACTGCGTGAAAAAATTGAGTCGTTGTTACCTGCCAATCTCGGCCAGATGGCTGAAGTGGCGGGACAGTGGCGTGACAAGGTTAAACAGCGCTATCACAGCATGTCGGAACGTCGTCGTTTTTGGGAGCGGGCATTTAACGGTTTGTTCGCCAGCCAGATGTCAGCCGGAAACGTCAATGAAGCCCGCCGCACGCTGGACCGCGAGTTAGAGAACAGCAGCGACAACCAGGGTGAAATCACGCTGGTGGGCGCGGGTCCAGGTGATAGCGGTTTACTGACGTTACGTGGCCTGCAGGTGATGCAACTGGCGGATGTGGTGCTGTATGACCATCTGGTGAGCGACGAAGTGTTAGAACTGGTGCGCCGTGATGCCGACCGCATCTGCGTCGGTAAACGCGCTGGAGCACACTCCGTATCTCAGGAAGAGACCAATGCGATGCTGGTCGAGCTGGCGCAGCAGGGTAAACGCGTGGTGCGTCTGAAAGGTGGCGATCCCTTTATCTTTGGTCGCGGCGGCGAAGAGTTGCAGGCGGCGAAGGCAGCGGGCATTCCGTTCCAGGTGGTGCCGGGCATTACCGCAGCGGCGGGTGCCACCGCCTATGCCGGGATTCCGTTAACCCATCGCGATCACGCGCAGAGCGTGCTGTTTGTCACCGGCCACTTACGCAGTGATAGCGAAGGCATCGACTGGCCAACTCTGGCGCGTGCGCGTCAGACCTTAGCGATTTATATGGGCACGTTGAAAGCGGCAGAAATCGCGGCGGGCCTTATCGAACATGGACGCGCGGCTTCCACGCCAGTGGCAGTAATTGGCTGTGGCACGCGACAGGATCAGCAAGTGCTGACCGGAACATTAGATCAACTAGAGGCGCTGGCAGTGGCCGCGCCCACGCCAGCACTCATCGTGATTGGCGAAGTGGTGAATTTACACGGGCAATTAGCCTGGTTCCAACATTCGGCACAGCAGGGGGCTCGCGAGTCCGCCGTTGTCAATTTGGCTTGAGGAAAAATTATGGACCAAAATCGTCTTACTCATCTGCGCCAACTGGAGGCAGAGAGTATCCATATCATCCGCGAGGTGGCGGCCGAGTTCAGCAACCCGGTGATGATGTACTCCATCGGTAAAGACTCCTCGGTGATGCTGCATCTGGCGCGTAAGGCCTTCTATCCTGGCACGCTGCCATTTCCGCTGCTGCACGTTGATACCGGCTGGAAATTCCGTGAAATGTACGAGTTTCGCGATCGCACTGTGAAAAACATGGGCGCGGAACTGCTGGTTCACCGTAACCCGGAAGGCGTGGCGATGGGCATCAACCCGTTCGTCCACGGTAGCGCCAAGCACACCGACATCATGAAAACCGAGGGGCTGAAACAGGCGCTGAATAAGTACGGTTTTGATGCTGCCTTTGGTGGTGCACGTCGTGACGAAGAGAAGTCACGTGCCAAAGAGCGTATCTACTCGTTCCGCGACCGTTTCCATCGTTGGGATCCGAAAAATCAGCGTCCAGAGCTGTGGCATAACTACAACGGCCAGATCAACAAAGGCGAGAGCATTCGCGTGTTCCCACTCTCCAACTGGACTGAGCTGGATATCTGGCAGTACATCTTCCTGGAAAACATCGAAATCGTGCCGTTGTACCTTGCTGCGCCGCGTCCGGTGTTGGAGCGCGATGGCATGCTGATGATGATTGATGACGATCGCATTGATCTGCAGCCTGGCGAAGTGATCAAACAGCGTATGGTGCGTTTCCGTACCCTCGGCTGCTGGCCGCTGACCGGTGCTGTCGAATCCGAAGCGCAAACGCTGCCGGAAATTATTGAAGAGATGCTGGTCTCCACCACCAGTGAACGCCAGGGACGCGTGATTGACCGCGACCAGGCCGGTTCGATGGAAATGAAGAAACGTCAGGGTTATTTCTAAGGAGACGCAGATGAATACCGTAATTGCACAACAGATTGCCGATCAGGGCGGAGTCGAAGCTTGGCTGACCGCGCAACAACACAAAAGCCTGCTGCGTTTCCTGACCTGCGGTAGCGTCGACGACGGCAAAAGTACGCTGATTGGTCGCCTGCTGCACGATACCCGTCAGATTTATGAAGATCAGCTCTCTTCGCTGCACAACGACAGCAAGCGTCACGGCACCCAGGGCGAGAAACTCGATCTGGCGCTGCTGGTGGATGGCCTGCAGGCCGAGCGTGAGCAGGGCATCACCATCGACGTGGCGTATCGCTACTTCTCCACCGAGAAACGCAAATTCATCATCGCGGATACGCCGGGACATGAGCAGTACACCCGTAACATGGCGACTGGCGCATCCACTTGTGATCTGGCGATTCTGCTGATCGATGCGCGCAAAGGCGTGCTGGATCAGACTCGTCGTCACAGCTTTATCTCGACGCTGCTGGGTATCAAGCATTTGGTCGTCGCCATCAACAAGATGGATTTGGTGGATTACAAGCAGGAGACTTTTGAACAGATCAAACAGTCTTACCTCGATTTTGCTGGTCAGCTGCCGGAAGATCTCGATATTCGCTTTGTGCCGATGTCTGCGCTGGAAGGCGATAACGTGGCGACGCCAAGTGTGACCATGCCATGGTACAGCGGCCCGACGCTGCTTGACGTGCTGGAAACCGTGGAACTGAACCGCGTGGTGGATCATCAGCCGATGCGCTTCCCGGTGCAGTATGTGAACCGTCCAAACCTCGATTTCCGTGGTTATGCCGGTACGCTGGCATCGGGCACGGTGCAGGTGGGACAGCGCGTAAAAGTGCTGCCATCTGGCGTCGAATCAACGATTTCGCGCATTGTGACTTTTGACGGTGATTTGCAGGAAGCGGCAGCGGGTGAAGCCATTACGCTGGTGCTGAAAGATGAGATCGACATCAGCCGTGGCGACCTGTTGGTCGATGCCGCTGCTGAGTTGCAAGCGGTGCAATCTGCCACGGTTGATGTGGTATGGATGGCAGAACAGCCGCTACAGCCGGGTCAAAGCTACGAAGTAAAGATTGCCGGTAAGAAAGCGCGTGGTCGTATCGAGAAGATCATCCATCAGGTGGAGATCAACACGCTGGAAAAACGTGCGGTGGAAAGCCTGCCGCTGAACGGTATCGGCCTGGTCGAAATCACGTTTGATGAGCCGATGGTACTGGATGCGTATCGCCAGAACCCGGTCACGGGCGGCATGATCTTTATCGATCGCCTGAGCAATGTCACCGTCGGTGCGGGGATGATCAATCAACCGCTGACGGATGTGCGCGGGCAAGCCGGTCAATACAGTGAATTTGAGCTGGAGTTGAATGCACTGGTGCGTCGTCATTTCCCACACTGGAATGCGCGCGACCTGCTGGGTGGCAAGTAATGGCCCAACACGACGAAAACGTGGTGTGGCATGACCATCCGGTGACCCGAGAAGAGCGGGAACAGCAGCACGGCCATCAAGGCGTGGTGCTGTGGTTTACCGGGTTATCAGGCTCGGGAAAATCCACGGTGGCCGGTGCGCTGGAGCAGGCGCTGCATCGCGCGGGCGTCAGCACCTATCTGCTGGATGGCGATAACGTGCGTCACGGCCTGTGCCGTGACCTCGGCTTCAGTGATGACGATCGTAAAGAGAACATCCGGCGCGTAGGAGAAGTGGCGAAACTGATGGTGGATGCCGGTTTAGTGGTATTAACCGCCTTTATTTCGCCGCATCGCGCGGAGCGTCAGATGGTGCGTGATTTGCTCGGCACCGGGCAGTTTGTCGAAGTGTTTGTCGATACGCCGCTGGTCGTGTGTGAAGCGCGTGACCCCAAAGGTTTGTATAAAAAAGCGCGTGCCGGTGAGCTGCGCAATTTTACCGGTATCGACAGTGTTTATGAGGCGCCAGACGCGCCGGAAATTCACTTAGATGGCGAACAATTAGTTACAAACTTGACCGCCCAATTGTTAGACCTCCTGCGTCACCGCGATATCATCAGATCCTGAACCGACAGCGGCAAATCTCGTGTGGTTTGCCGCTTTTTAGCGTCAACAGGATCTCTATGCAGAACGTTACCCCCATGCTGGCACGTAAAGATGAACGCACCCCGGATGAGTCCCGCTCATCACTGCCGGGCGGCGTGATTGGCTTTCTCTCGTACTGGTGCGCGCTGGCGATTCCGTTCATGCTCTACGGCTCCAATACGCTGTTCTTCTTTCTCTACACCTGGCCTTTCTTCCTCGCGTTGTTACCGGTTTCGGTCCTGATTGGCATCGTACTGAGCTTAATGATTCGTGGGCGCTTGTTCTGGAGTGGGGTGATCACCGCGATTGTTGTTGTCTGCCTATTCTGGCTGCTGTTCTCATTTCTCTCTGGTTGGTAACCCGTACCTGATGTGCAAACGCATCGGCAGGTTACAAAACTTTACCTGCCGTCCCGCTTTTAGCCTTGTCGTTTTTTGTACAGACAATCGTCTGCTGCTGGCATTTTCACTGTCACTGTGGAGTCCTGTGCGAAGTTATGGGATGATTGGGCCGTTTTTCAGGGGGCGGGGATGGGAAAACTGACGTTACTGTTGCTCGTGCTGCTGGGATGGCTCCAATATTCCTTGTGGCTGGGTAAGAACGGTATTCATGACTATACGCGCGTCAATGAAGACGTCGCGTCGCAACAGGCGAATAACGCCAAACTCAAAGCACGTAACGATCAGTTGTTTGCCGAAATTGATGACCTCAATGGCGGTTCAGAAGCAATTGAGGAACGTGCACGTAATGAACTGGGTATGATTAAGCCCGGTGAGACTTTCTATCGTCTGGTGCCAGACCAGAATAAACGTAACGCGCAACAAGCTGCGCAAAATCAACAACGATAAACCATGAACAACCTCTCTTCCCTTGCGGACGTGATTGCCGTGGTGCCTGCCGCAGGCGTGGGCAGCCGTATGCAGGCTGCCTGCCCAAAACAGTATCTGACCATTGGTCAATTTACCCTTCTTGAACACAGCGTTGCGCGCTTGCTGGCTCATCCAGCCGTTAAACAAGTGATCGTGCCCATCAGTCCTGATGATGGCTGGTTTGATTCGCTGCCATTGGCGCAGGATTCTCGCGTACTGCGCGTGACAGGTGGCGACACGCGTGCGGAGTCGGTGCTGGCAGGTTTGCAGGCAATTAAACATAGCGAATGGGTACTGGTGCACGATGCCGCGCGGCCATGCTTACACCCGGATGACCTGGCACGCCTGCTGGCGGTTCGTGAACACAGCAAAGTCGGGGCGATTCTGGCGGCACCGGTGCGCGACACCATGAAGCGTGCTGAACCCGGTAAAGCGGCGATTGCGCATACCGTTGAACGCGAAGATCTCTGGCACGCACTCACGCCACAATTTTTCCCGCATCAGCTGCTGGAGGCGTGTTTAACGCGTGCACTTCATGAAGGCGCTACCATTACCGATGAAGCGTCGGCGCTGGAATATTGCGGCTATCATCCAGAGCTCGTTAGCGGACGCAGCGACAACATTAAGGTGACGCGGCCAGAAGACCTGGCGCTGGCGGCCTTCTATCTAACCCAGATTCAGTTAAAGGAGAGCGCATGATGCGTATCGGTCACGGTTTTGACGTTCACGCTTTTGGCGGCGAAGGTCCGTTAGTGATTGGCGGGGTGCGTATTCCCTTCGAACACGGTTTTATTGCCCATTCAGATGGCGATGTTGCCCTGCATGCATTAACGGATGCGCTGCTCGGCGCGGTGGCGATGGGCGATATCGGTAAGCTATTCCCGGACACCGATCCCGCCTTCAAAGGGGCGGACAGCCGTGGCTTGCTGCGTGAAGCCTGGCGTCGCATCCAGCAGAAAGGTTATCGCATTGGTAACGTCGACGTGACCATCATCGCGCAAGCGCCAAAAATGTTGCCGCATGTGCCGCAGATGCGCGTCAACATCGCCGAAGATCTGGGCTGCCATATGGATGATGTCAACGTCAAAGCGACCACGACCGAGAAGCTCGGCTTTACCGGCCGTGGTGAAGGCATTGCCTGTGAAGCCGTGGCGCTGCTGGTGAAGGCCGATTAAGTATGAGTGAACTGCTTTACCTGCACGGCGTTCCGAGCGCCACCGGCGTGATCAAGGCCAATCCCGAAGATTTCGTGGTGATTGAAGACCTCGGCTATCCCTATGATGGCGAAGGCGAGCAGGTGCTAGTGCGCATCCGCAAGATCGGTTGCAATACGCGCTTTGTCGCTGAAGCAATCGCGAAATTCCTCGGTGTGCATCAACGTGATATGAGCTATGCCGGGATGAAAGACCGCCATGCGGTGACCGAGCAGACGCTGTGTTTCCGCGTGCCGGGTAACGCGATGCCGAATTTGACCGGTTTCCAGCTGGAAGGCGTGGAAATTCTGCAGGTGATCCGCCATAAGCGCAAATTGCGCACTGGCGCGCTGGCGGGGAATGCGTTCCGCTTGGTTGTGCGTCAGATTTCGGATCGCGCTGAAGTGGAAGCGCGCTTGCAGCATATCCAGCAAAGCGGCGTGCCTAACTACTTTGGTGAACAACGCTTTGGTCGCGGCGGCAATAACCTGACGCAGGCAAAATTGTGGGCAGAAGATAAGTTCCGCCCGCGCGATCGCAGCATGAAAGGTATTTTGCTGTCCGCAGCGCGCAGCCAGCTGTTTAATCAGGTCACCAGTGCGCGTTTGCAGCGTGATGGCGTGTTGGATCAAGTGCAGGCGGGCGATGCGCTGCAGCTGGCCGGACGCGGCAGCTGGTTTGTGGCGCAGGCGGAAGAGTTGGCGGAATTGCAGCAGCGGGTGAATGATCATGAACTGCGCATCACCGCGCCGCTCGCCGGACGAGGTGAGCTGGGCCCCCAGGGAGACGCGCTGGCCTTTGAGCAGGCTAATCTCGCACCTGCTGCGGATTTGCTGGCGCTGCTCGAGCGTGAACGCGTTGATGCGGCACGCCGCGCTATGCTGGTGGTGCCGAAAGATCTGCGCTGGAACTGGTGGGATGACGTGACGCTCGAGATGCAGTTTTGGCTGCCAGCCGGGAGTTTTGCCACCAGCGTGGTGCGCGAACTGCTGAGTAACGGTGCCGCTGCGCCTATCAGCGAGGAATAACCCCACTTTACCCGGCCTTGACGCCGGGTAAATCTTTGCTCCGGCTGCGTAATGTTGCGGCAAACGCCGGAAGTTCCGTGATTTACGCCTACCACTTCCCGCGCCTCACCGCTAGAATGCAAACATCTTCGTCTCGCCAGATCTTCTTTATTCGGCACCCTAACAGCGGATGCCAGGCGAGTTGAGGGCCAGTTGAATGAACAAAGGTCAGGAACAGATGCGGATATTGCTCAGCAACGACGATGGAATTCATGCCCCCGGCATTCAGACGCTGGCTCGCGCACTGCGTGAGTTTGCGGAGGTGCAGGTTGTCGCGCCCGATCGCAATCGAAGTGGCGCATCAAATTCCCTGACGTTAGAAACCCCGCTGCGTACCTTTACCCATGAGAATGGTGACATCGCCGTACAGATGGGTACGCCGACGGATTGTGTGTTTCTCGGGGTTAACAAACTGATGCAGCCACGTCCGGACATTGTGGTTTCAGGCATCAACGCCGGCCCCAATCTGGGTGATGACGTGATTTACTCAGGCACCGTGGCCGCCGCAATGGAAGGGCGCCATCTCGGACTGCCCGCGCTGGCGGTCTCACTCAATGGCCATCAACACTATGCCACCGCAGCGGCGGTGACCTGCACACTGCTGCGTGCGCTGTCCCGCGCACCGCTGCGCACCGGGCGTATCCTGAATATCAACGTGCCTGATCTACCGCTATCGGAAATCAAAGGTTTTCGTGTGACACGCTGTGGCAGCCGTCATCCTGCCGATCAGGTGATTTGCACGGAAGATCCGCGCGGCCATACGCTGTACTGGATTGGCCCACCGGGGGATAAACTGGATGCGGGCCCCGATACCGATTTCGCGGCGGTGGATGCAGGTTATGTGTCGCTAACGGCACTGCATGTCGATCTCACTGCACATGCGGCACAAGAAGTATTACGCGACTGGTTAATCGAGGCTGAGGTAAATCTGGCATGGTGAACCGCCGCATCGAAACGCTGTTAGAGCAGCTGCGTGCCCAGGGAATTCACGATGAGCACTTGCTTAAAGCCATCGCCGATGTCCCGCGTGAACGCTTTATCGATGAGGCGTTTGAGCATAAAGCCTGGGAAAACGTTGCGCTGCCGATTGGCAGTGGGCAGACGATTTCACAGCCCTACATGGTGGCGCGGATGACCGCGTTACTTGAACTGAACCCGGAATCGCGCGTGCTGGAAATCGGCACCGGTTCGGGCTATCAGACCGCTATTCTGGCCCATCTTGTTAATCACGTTTATTCCGTGGAACGCATCAAAGGGTTGCAGTGGCAGGCCAAGCGCCGCCTGAAACAACTCGACCTGCACAATATTTCGACGCGCCATGGCGACGGCTGGCAAGGCTGGGCAGCGCGTGGCCCGTTTGATGCCATCATTGTCACCGCTGCACCCCCTGAAATTCCGACTGCGCTGATAGCGCAATTAGGTGAGGGTGGCAAAATGGTGCTGCCAGTAGGCGAAGATCAGCAGGTCTTAAAGCGTTTACATCGCCAGGGTGATGAATTAATTGAAGAAATCATCGAACCTGTCCGCTTTGTGCCGCTAGTTCAGGGCGATCTGGCCTGAGCCATTGCTACGTAAATCTTCACAACTGTTACATGGCATGGCGCAGTTGATATTGTTACTATCCTTGTTAATCAATGTGAAAGACCGTATTTCGCCTGTTGCGCAGTGAATAATGCGGTCACATCCACGACACAGTTACATCCAGGTTTGCCATAACGGGGGATCAATGAGCACGGGAAGCACAGTATTTCAATTACGCCGTTTGGCGGCACTTTCACTGGTAGGTTTTTGGCTGGCGGGCTGTAGCTCAGGCGACAACACGCAGGCTCCGATAAGCCAGATTGGCGGCGGCGGGGACAGCGGTATGATGTCCTCAGGCGGCGGCATGACGTCTGCACCCAGCAGCGGTGGCATGCTCTCATCGCAGAACAGTACCGTACCCGCCATGCCACACGGCGGAATGTTAAGCGGCGGTACACCATCGGCTGCACCCTCCGGTGGAATGGTTAGTGGCAATAATAATGTTGTCACGCAAAATGGTCGTATCGTGTACAACCGTAATTATGGGAATATTCCTAAAGGTAGTTACGGTGGTGAGACTTACACCGTTAAACGTGGAGATACCCTGTTCTATATTGCCTGGATTACCGGCAATGACTTCCGCGATCTGGCGCAACGCAATAACGTCCCGGCCCCGTATGGCCTGGAAGCCGGGCAAGTCTTGCAAGTTGGTAACGGTAATGGCCAGACCATCACCGGTGGCAATGCGATAACCGCAGCGGACGCCACGCAGGGCGGGGTGCCGGTTGCATCCAACCAAACGCAAATTAAATCGGCCCCTGTTGCACAGCAACCTGTTATTACGTATTCTGATGATTCGGGTTCGACAGGCGGTAAAATGCTGCCGTCGAAAGGAGCAAATAATGTGGCAACGACCACAGCTCCGGTTACCGCACCGCCTACAGTCAGCAGCACGACAAATAGCACAACCCCAGTGGGAAGCTGGCGTTGGCCGACTGATGGGAAGATCATCGATAACTTCTCCGCTGCGGAAGGCGGAAACAAAGGGATCGATATCGCCGGTTCGCGTGGACAACCTGTTGTCGCCACTGCTTCAGGAAGGGTGGTATATGCAGGCAACGCGCTCCGTGGGTACGGTAATTTAATCATCATCAAACACAATGATGATTATCTGAGTGCTTACGCCCATAACGATTCCATGCTGGTCCGGGAACAACAGGAAGTTAAGGCGGGGCAAAAAATCGCTACCATGGGTAGTACCGGAACCAGTTCGGTAAGATTACATTTTGAAATTCGTTACAAGGGGAAATCCGTAAACCCGTTGCGTTATTTACCGCAGCGATAATCCGGCAGAACCTTAGGTGTTCTGCCCTTGGATCACGGGTAGGAGCCGCTTATGAACCAGAATACGCTGAAAGTTAACGAGTTACATGAAGATGCGGAATTCGAGGAGAACGGAGCTGAGGTTTTTGATGAGAAGGCTCTCGTTGAGAACGAACCTGGTGATAACGAAGTAGCTGAAGAAGAGCTGTTGTCACAGGGTGCGACGCAACGCGTTTTGGATGCGACGCAGCTTTACCTTGGTGAGATCGGTTACTCTCCACTACTGACGGCGGAAGAAGAAGTGTTCTTCGCTCGTCGTGCACTACGTGGTGACATTCCTTCTCGCCGCCGCATGATTGAAAGTAATTTACGCCTGGTGGTGAAAATTGCCCGTCGTTATAGCAATCGTGGTCTCGCACTGCTGGATCTGATTGAAGAGGGTAATCTCGGCCTGATTCGTGCCGTGGAGAAGTTTGACCCAGAACGTGGGTTCCGTTTCTCAACATACGCCACCTGGTGGATTCGTCAGACTATTGAACGGGCGATCATGAATCAAACCCGTACTATTCGTCTGCCGATCCACATCGTTAAAGAGTTGAATGTTTATCTGCGTACCGCGCGCGAACTTTCGCACAAGCTTGACCATGAGCCGAGTGCTGAAGAGATTGCCGAGCAGTTAGACAAGCCGGTTGATGATGTAAGCCGTATGCTGCGTCTCAACGAGCGTATTACCTCGGTTGACACACCGCTGGGTGGAGATTCCGAAAAAGCGCTGCTGGATATCCTGGCCGATGAAAAAGACAACGGCCCGGAAGACACCACGCAGGACGATGATATGAAACAAAGCATCGTTAAGTGGTTGTTTGAATTGAATGCCAAGCAGCGTGAAGTGCTAGCGCGTCGTTTCGGCCTGTTAGGCTATGAAGCGGCAACGCTGGAAGATGTGGGCCGTGAGATCGGGTTGACCCGTGAGCGCGTCCGTCAGATTCAGGTTGAAGGTCTGCGTCGTCTGCGTGAAATCCTGCAGACTCAGGGCCTCAACATTGAAGCACTGTTTCGCGAATAAGCCGTAACCGGCAATAAAAAACGGTGACCCCTGGGTCACCGTTTTTTTATGTTCGTTTTCAGTCCGTTACGCTAATGAGCGGCGCCATTACCCGCCGCTAATCAGAAGTGAACTAGACCAATGTTTTAAGGCGGTAAATCCACTCCAGCGCCTGTTTTGGCGTGAGGCTATCAGGGTCCAATGCTTCCAGCGCGTCTACAGCTGGCGATGTTTCTGCCACCAGAAGCTGCATTTGCGACCCTTCTACAGTGGATGCCGCTGAACTGCCGGAGAGCGCTTCCAGCTCTTTCAGCTTGTTGCGCGCACGTTTGATCACGTCTTTCGGCACGCCCGCTAACGCAGCAACTGCTAAACCATAACTTTTGCTGGCTGCGCCATCTTGTACGCTGTGCATAAATGCAATGGTATCGCCATGCTCCATGGCATCAAGATGCACATTCACTACGCCTTCCATTTTTTCCGGCAGGGTCGTCAGTTCGAAGTAGTGGGTGGCAAACAGCGTCATTGCTTTGATGCGGTTTGCCAGACTCTCCGCACAAGCCCATGCCAGCGACAGCCCATCGTAGGTCGATGTGCCGCGACCGATTTCATCCATCAACACCAGGCTGTTTTCCGTGGCGTTGTGCAGGATGTTGGCCGTTTCCGTCATCTCAACCATAAAGGTTGACCGTCCAGACGCCAGGTCATCAGCCGCACCGACGCGAGTAAAGATGCGATCGATGGGACCCATTATGGTTTCTTCAGCTGGCACATAGCTGCCAATCCACGCCATCAGCGCAATCAATGCAGTCTGACGCATGTAAGTACTTTTACCGCCCATATTGGGGCCGGTGATGATCAGCATGCGTCGTTGATTTGACAACGATAGCGGGTTAGCAATAAACGGCTCTTTCAGGACCTGTTCCACGACCGGATGGCGGCCTGCGGTGATGCGAATGCCCGCTTTTTCCTGCAACACCGGGCGGCAGTAATTCAGTGTCCAGGCACGCTCTGCCAGGTTAGCCAGCACATCCAGTTCAGCCAGTGCCGCCGCGCTGATCTGCAGTGCTTCAAGGTGTGGCAGAAGACGGTCGAGCAACGCCTCGTAAAGTCCTTTTTCCAGCGCCAGCGCTTTCCCTTTCGAGGTCAGTACTTTGTCTTCGTACTCTTTCAATTCAGGAATGATGTAGCGCTCGGCGTTCTTCAGCGTCTGGCGGCGTACATAGTGAATCGGCACCAGGTGACTTTGGCCGCGACTGACCTGAATGTAGTAACCATGAATCGCGTTAAAACCTACCTTTAAAGTATCCAGCCCTAGCTTCTCTCGTTCGCGAATTTCCAGGCGGTCGAGATAATCAGTGGCACCGTCGGCCAGCGCACGCCATTCATCTAATTCAGCGTTATAGCCGGGTGCAATCACACCACCGTCACGCACCAGCACGGGAGGGGATTCAATGACGGCTTGTTCCAGCAGCTCGCGCAATTCAGTAAATTCACCCATCTGCGAACGCAAATTGACCAGTTGAGTCGCCTCGACACCTTCCAGCTGCTGGTTTAATTCCGGCAGTTGCTGGAATGCATGTCGCATGCGAGCTAAATCACGCGGGCGCGCGGTGCGCAGTGCCAGACGCGCCAGGATGCGTTCCAAATCGCCCACCTGGCGCAGAACCGGCTGCAATGCTTCACTCAGGGATTGCAGTTCGGCAATCGATTCCTGGCGACGACTGATGGTGGTGACGTCGCGCAGTGGCATATGCAGCCAGCGCTTCAGCATACGGCTGCCCATCGGGGTCACGGTTTTATCCAACACTGCTGCCAGGGTATTTTCGGTACCTCCGGCCAGATTTTGCGTGATTTCCAGGTTGCGGCGAGTGGCTGCATCCATGATTACGCTGTCCTGCTGACGCTCCATACTTAACGAGCGAATATGTGGCAGGGAGGTGCGTTGGGTATCCTTGACATATTGAAGCAGACAACCTGCAGCACGTAGCGCCAGATGAGCCTGTTCAACACCAAAGCCGCTGAGATCACGCGTGCCAAATTGCAGGTTTAATTGCTGGCGTGCGGTGTCGATTTCATATTCCCATAACGGACGACGGCGCAGACCACGGCGCTGATCGATCAGCGCCATGGCCTGGAAATCTTCGGGATAGAGCAGTTCGGCAGGATTAGTGCGCTGGAGTTCTGCCGCCATGGTCTCCTGGTCGACCGGTTCGCTCAGGCGAAAACGCCCCGAACTGATATCGAGGGTGGCATAGCCAAACCCGCGCTGGCTCTGGAAGATTGCCGCCAGTAAGTTGTCCTGACGCTCCTGTAGCAGCGCTTCATCACTGATGGTGCCGGGCGTCACAATGCGCACGACTTTACGCTCAACCGGTCCTTTGCTCAGTGCCGGGTCGCCAATCTGTTCACAGATCGCCACGGATTCACCGAGCTGGACCAGTTTTGCCAGATAACCTTCAACAGCATGATAGGGCACGCCCGCCATCGGGATGGGTTCACCCGCTGACGCGCCGCGTTTCGTGAGTGAAATCTCCAGCAGTTGTGATGCTCGCCTGGCGTCGTCGTAGAACAGCTCGTAAAAATCGCCCATGCGATAAAACAGCAGGATTTCGGGATGGTCAGCCTTCAGGCGCAGGTATTGCTGCATCATGGGCGTGTGGCCAGTAAAGTCCATTTGCGCTGCTCCTTTCATCTCGTTTTCGCTCAAAATTCACTCGTTCAATCATGGCTGCCCGATATGAGCAGGCCAGTATGGTGCGTTATCTCACAGACGGATAACCAAGGCGCAGATATTAGCATTTTGCCCTGCGCGCATCATCCGCCCGCAATTGATTCTGGCTGCCGACCTTAACAAATTGCGATAAGCAGTAAAAAGTAAAATCGGGGGATAAAGGTAAAGTGTGGAGCTGTTCCGCAAATTTTCGCTGCAACCCACTGAAACCAGGGAAAAGCGGCGTAAATTTAAGATATTGCTCTGTATCCCGCTTTGATGAACGATTACCATGTTGGCTTCCGGTTTCATCTGGCTTATGGATATCTAATGCGTTTTAAGGTTGCTTTTCTTCCACTTATCGCCTTGCTTGCTGCCTGCAGCAGTAAGCCTGCAACCCAGCAGCAAACCGCCGTTGTGCCAGCACCAAAAGGTGGTTTCTTACTGGAGCCTTCACACGCCGTTCAGCCGATGTTTGGTGATTTCGCGGGGAATCCGGCGGCTGAGCAGTTTATTGATCAAATGGTGGCAAAACACGGTTTTAACCGTGATCAACTGCATGCGGTGATCGGCCAGGCGAAGCGTCTCGATTACGTGCTGCGTCTGATGGACCAACAAGCGCCAAGCTACACGCCGCCGACGGGGCCGAACGGAGCCTGGATCCGCTACCGCAATAAATTCATCACGCCAGATAATGTACAAAATGGCGTGGCATTCTGGGATCAATATCAGGACGCTCTGCAACGCGCTCAGCAGGTTTATGGCGTGCCGCCGGAGATCATCGTCGGAATCATTGGCGTGGAAACACGTTGGGGTCGGGTGATGGGCAAAACGCGTCTGCTGGATGCGCTGGCTACCTTATCCTTTAGCTATCCTCGTCGCGCGGCCTACTTCAGCAGCGAACTGGAAACCTTCCTGCTGATGGCGCGCACTGAACAGGATGATCCGCTGGATCTGCGCGGTTCCTTTGCGGGTGCAATGGGGTACGGCCAGTTTATGCCGTCTTCCTATAAAGAGTATGCGGTCGACTTCAATGGTGATGGCCACATTAATTTGTGGGATCCTGTGGATGCGATTGGCAGCGTAGCAAATTACTTTAAAGAGCACGGTTGGCGGGCAGGGCAGAATGTTGCCGTACCGGCAAGCGGGCAGGCTCCTGCGCTGGAAAATGGCTTTAAAACGCTTTATCCGGTGAATACGCTGATGGCGAGCGGCCTGACGCCACAAGGATCGCTGGACGGTAATAACCAGGCGAGTCTGTTGCGGCTTGATCTTGGTACCAGTTATCAATATTGGTATGGCCTGCCTAACTTCTATGTCATCACGCGTTATAACCACAGCACACACTATGCCATGGCGGTATGGCAGTTGGGCCAGGCAGTGGCGAAAGCGCGTCAGGGCAACATGCTTTAATGCTGTCCTTATAAAGAGTGAGGGTATAAGATGGCGCCCCTTTTGCGGTGCCATCTTCACCGCCTTTCGACTTCTGAGGAATGCTCATGACAACATTACCTGCTTGCCCTGTGTGTCAGGCTGATTATACCTGGCAGGATGGTGAGAACCTGAACTGCCCATCTTGTGGCCATATCTGGTCACCGAGTGCTGATGCAGCATCGGAGGGTTTGGTGGTGCGGGATGCCAATGGCAATCTGCTGGCCGATGGTGACAGCGTTACCGTGGTCAAGGATCTCAAGGTGAAAGGCAGCTCTTCAACCCTGAAGATTGGCACCAAAGTGAAAAGCATTCGTCTGGTTGAAGGCGACCACAACATTGATTGCAAAATCGATGGTTTTGGCCCAATGAAACTCAAATCTGAGTTTGTGAAAAAGAACTGAGTATAGGACGGCTGTCCGGCCGTCCCTTATTGTGATCACATCAGCAAACGATCCAGCTCTGCGCACTGCTCAACCGTGAGTTCGCCGCCATAATTACGTGAATGGCTGCCCATCGAATCATATTTGCGCGCCACTGCGGTTTTGATAGTCGTGACAAAGTCATCGCCGATGGTGTAAATCGCCATCAGCTTACCAATACGCTGTTGAATCTGTGCCAACTGTGTTAACTCTCCCGCTCGCCATGCGTGCATCGCCTTGGCAAACAACTCCGGTACGATGTTGTTTAAGCCGGAAATCACCCCGGCACCGCCTGCCAGCAAATTGGGCAGAAGATATTCGTCATACCCTGAAAGTACGGTGAAATCAGGGCGAACCTTTTTGGTTTCTTCAATCAGGGCTCGATTGTGTGAAAGACAATCCATGGTGTCTTTAATGCCGATAAATTGCGGCAGTTCAGCGGCTAATTCAGCCACCAATGCCGGCGTTAAATCGCAGCCGGTGCGCGCCGGAAAGTTGTAGGCAAACCACTTGCCACCTAACTGTTTATCCAGTGCTTTAAAGTAGCTCAACAGCTGTTTCTGCGTTTGCCCATAGTAGTAGGGCGGCAAAACCATCACGGCGTCATAACCATTTTCCCAGGCGGCTTCAGCGAGCTGCAACATGTCGGGAACACAGGTACTTGAGATATTCGCGACCATGGTCAGTGGCGAAAGCTGACGAGCTTCGCGAATCAGCATCAGCCGTTCCTGTTGCGTCAGCGAAGCAAACTCCCCGATACTGCCCATCAACAACAGCGTATCAATCCCCGAGGCGTTCAGGCGCGCAAAGTGGCGGCCCAGCGCATCAATATCGAGCTTATTATGTTGATCGAAAGGGGTAACTGAAGGACACCAGACGCCGGTTAATTCAGGTTGTGCAGCCATAACGCGATCCTTAATTTTTAAAAATGAAACGTTGTTTTAACTTAGTGCTCGTGACTGACATTAACCAGTGACAAAGGGTAAAAAGGTGAGACATCGCACTTTTCTCTTCGCTTAGCGATTGAGAAAACAGGTAGTGTGATGCTCTTCAGCCAGACAGGAGCGTTGCCATGCAAGACTGGAATCCACAGCTGTATCGTCAATTTGAATCGGAACGCACGCGCCCTGCGCGTGAACTATTAGAACGTATTCCACTAACCGACGTGCATTTCGCGACTGACCTCGGATGCGGTCCCGGCAACAGTACTGAGCTGCTGGCGCAAGCGTGGCCAGACGCGGTGATTACAGGCATCGATAGCTCTGCAGCCATGCTGGAACAAGCGCATGAGCGGTTACCTGCCTGCACTTTTCTGCAGGCGGATATTCGTACCTGGCAGGCTAACCAGCCACAGCAGGTCATCTATGCGAATGCTTCGCTGCAGTGGCTAACCGATCATCACACGCTGCTGCCGCATTTGGTTGAACAGCTGGATATCGGTGGCGCTCTGGCGATACAGATGCCGGACAATCTTGAAGAAGCTTCTCACAGCTTGATGCGTAAAGTGGCGGCCAGTGAACGCTGGCAGGCACATATCTCGCCACAGGCCGCGGATCGCAAACGCCTGCTAAGCACGGAACAATATTATGATTTGCTGAATGATGCAGGCTGTCAGGTGGATATCTGGCGTACCACGTACTATCACCCGATGGCCGATGCGCAGGCCATCATTACCTGGCTCCGTGCCACGGGCTTGCGTCCCTTCCTCGCCGGATTGACTGAACAGCAACAGGCCGATTTTCTGCATGACTATCATCAGACATTAATGCCGGCTTATCCCCCACGCAGCAATGGTCAGGTTTTGCTGGCTTTCCCGCGTTTATTTATGGTGGCAGTGAGAACGCATTAGTATCGTGGAAGCGCGCACGCAAAATGGTGTGACAGAGGTTGAAAAGGGCGCTCTGTTGCACCATTTATGTCTAACGCGCAGCGCCAAAACAGGAGAAGGCGATGAACGACCAACAGTTGCAGCAGCTCAGCCAGCGTATTGGTGAACAGCTGAAGAAACGCAAGGCAACGGTGACCGCGGCGGAATCCTGCACCGGTGGCTGGATTGCCAAAGTGTTTACCGATGTCAGTGGCAGCTCTGCCTGGTTTGAGCGGGGTTTCGTGACCTACAGCAACGAAGCCAAACAGCAGATGGTGGGCGTGCAGGCAGCGACTTTGGCGCAGTATGGCGCGGTCAGTGAGCAAACTGTGCGTGAGATGGCTCAAGGTGCCTGCAATGCCGCCGCCGCTGAGTTTGGCATTGCTGTGAGCGGGATTGCGGGGCCAGATGGCGGTTCAGCAGAAAAGCCAGTGGGTACCGTGTGGTTTGCCATTGCCGGACCTGGCGATCGTGTTCTGGCGCAGCGGCAGGTCTTTGCCGGAGACCGTGACGCGGTGCGTCGGCAATCCGTCAGCTGGGCGCTACAAACACTGCTTGATGAATTTCTGACAAATTAAACTTGATACTGTATGGTCATACAGTATAATTACCGGCAACAGAACGAGCAGGCACACAATGATGTCGGCTTACCCAGCATGATTAGGAGTGGAAATGGCGATTGACGAGAACAAACAGAAAGCTTTAGCTGCCGCGCTGGGCCAGATTGAGAAACAATTTGGCAAAGGCTCGATCATGCGCCTGGGTGAAGACCGCTCAATGGACGTAGAAACCATCTCAACCGGTTCACTGTCACTGGATATCGCGTTGGGGGCTGGTGGCTTGCCGATGGGGCGTATCGTTGAGATCTACGGACCAGAATCTTCCGGTAAAACCACGCTGACGCTGCAGGTGATTGCCGCTGCACAGCGTAAAGGTAAAACCTGTGCCTTTATCGATGCTGAACATGCGCTTGATCCGGTGTATGCCAAAAAACTCGGCGTTGATATCGACAATCTGCTGTGTTCGCAGCCGGACACCGGTGAGCAAGCGCTGGAGATTTGTGATGCGTTAGCACGCTCCGGTGCCGTTGATGTGATCATCGTTGACTCCGTTGCGGCACTGACGCCGAAAGCGGAAATCGAAGGTGAAATCGGTGATTCGCACATGGGTCTGGCCGCACGTATGATGAGCCAGGCGATGCGTAAGTTAGCGGGTAACCTGAAGCAGTCCAACACGCTGCTGATCTTCATCAACCAGATTCGTATGAAAATTGGTGTGATGTTCGGTAACCCAGAAACCACTACCGGTGGTAACGCGCTGAAATTCTATGCTTCTGTTCGTCTTGATATCCGCCGTATCGGTGCGATTAAAGAGGGCGATGAAGTGGTCGGTAGCGAAACCCGCGTAAAAGTGGTGAAGAACAAAATCGCTGCGCCATTTAAGCAGGCTGAATTCCAGATTATGTACGGTGAAGGCATCAACACCTTTGGCGAGCTGGTGGATCTCGGCGTGAAACACAAACTGGTTGAGAAAGCCGGTGCGTGGTACAGCTACAACGGCGAAAAGATTGGTCAAGGTAAAGCGAACTCGACCAACTTCCTGAAAGAGAACCCAGCGATTGCTAACGAGATCGATAAGAAGTTACGCGATCTGCTGCTGACGGGTGCAACGGCTGGAGCGGGTGCAGCAGAAATTTCTGCTGATGACTACGAAGAAGCTAGCGAAACCAACGAAGATTTCTAAGATATACCCCCACGGGAGCAGCGATGCTCCCGTTTGCTTTTCCCCGTCAACACTTCCCCTGATCGTCTTCTTGCTTTACCCTGCGCAACAGTCAGAACAAGGTCAAATTCATGTCATCATCACCTTCAACGGCTTCGGTGCCGACATTTTCCCGTTTGCTGGATCGTGCCATGCGTGTCTTATCGCAGCGAGACCACAGTCGTGATGAATTGAAGCGCAAGCTGCAACTCTCTTCTCAGCGTGCAGCTTATCTGAAGCAAGAAGAAAATGTGCCGATACCGGATGAGCTGCTGGAAAAGGTGCTCGACTGGTGCCAGGAGAGTGGCTGGCTCAACGATCAGCGCTTCACCGAACGCTTTATCCAAAGTCGCGCACGTAAAGGTTACGGCTCACAGCGCGTGCGCATGGAATTACAGCAGAAGGGCATCAGCCGCGATGAGATCAATCAGGCGATGATGGATACTGAAGTGGACTGGAGTCAATGCGCGGCCGATTTGGCTAAGCGTAAGTTTGGTGATCCTCTGCCGCAAACCTGGGCTGAGAAAAGCAAGGTACAGCGCTTTTTAATGGCTAAAGGCTTTATGATGGAAGATATTCAGGCAGTTTTCAGAAATATTGACGACTGAAAGGCGATGGGATTTTACTTCCCACTGAAGAAAATTTATCTTATTCCCACTTTTTGTTCCTCAATCAGCGGTAAACCTGCAGATGTGGTTTACCCGCGAAAGGGAACGTTCGTTAGCGTGATTCCAGGAATTATATGAGCAAGAGCACTGCTGAGATCCGTCAAGCGTTTCTCGACTTTTTTCATAGCAAGGGACATCAGGTTGTAGCCAGCAGCTCCCTCGTACCGAACAACGACCCAACGTTGCTGTTTACCAATGCGGGAATGGTGCAGTTTAAAGACGTTTTCCTCGGTCAGGATAAACGCGATTATGCACGCGCAACTACGTCTCAACGTTGTGTGCGCGCCGGTGGTAAGCACAACGATCTTGAGAACGTGGGTTACACCGCTCGTCACCACACCTTCTTTGAAATGCTGGGTAACTTCAGCTTTGGCGACTACTTCAAGAAAGAAGCGATTGCTTATGCCTGGGAACTGCTGACGGGTGAGCAGTGGTTCAAGCTGCCGAAAGAGCGTCTGTGGGTCACCGTTTATGAAACCGATGATGAAGCCTTCGAAATCTGGGCTAACGATGTCGGCGTGCCGCGCGAACGTATTATTCGCATCGGCGATAACAAAGGCAGCGCCTACGCGTCTGACAACTTCTGGCAGATGGGTGATACCGGCCCTTGTGGTCCGTGCACCGAAATTTTCTACGATCACGGCGACCATATCTGGGGTGGCCCGCCGGGTAGCCCGGAAGAAGATGGCGATCGCTATATTGAGATCTGGAACATCGTTTTCATGCAGTTCAACCGTCAGGCTGACGGCACCATGGAACCTCTACCGAAGCCGTCAGTTGACACCGGTATGGGTCTGGAGCGTATCGCCGCGGTACTGCAGCATGTTAACTCCAACTATGAAATCGATCTGTTTGCCAAACTGATCAAGGCTGTTGCTCAGGTCACAGGTGCAACCGATCTCAACAATAAATCGTTGCGCGTGATCGCTGACCACATCCGTTCTTGTGCATTCCTGATCGCTGATGGCGTCATCCCATCGAATGAAAACCGTGGCTACGTGCTGCGCCGTATCATTCGTCGTGCAGTGCGTCATGGCAATATGTTGGGAGCTAAAGAAGCCTTCTTCTACAAACTGGTTGCGCCATTGATCGACGTCATGGGTGATGCCGGTGAAGATCTGAAACGCCAGCAGAAGCATGTTGAAAACACGCTGAAAAATGAAGAAGAGCAATTTGCCAAAACGCTGGAACGCGGCCTGGCATTGCTGGATGAAGAGTTGGCCAATCTGCAAGGTGATACGCTGGATGGCGAAACGGTCTTCCGTCTGTATGACACCTTCGGTTTCCCGGCCGATTTGACGGCTGACGTCTGCCGCGAGCGCAATCTGAAGATTGATGAAGCGGGCTTCGAAACGGCTATGGAACAGCAGCGCCAGCGTGCGCGTGAGGCCAGTGGTTTTGGCGCGGACTACAACAGCGTGATTCGCTTTGATGCTGCCACTGACTTCAAAGGTTATGACCAGCTGCAGGCTGAAGGCACCGTGCAGGCGCTGTTCGTTGGCGGTCAGCAGGTTGAGCAGATCGCGGCTGGCCAGGAAGCGGTAGTGATTCTGGATCAAACACCATTCTATGGCGAGTCAGGTGGCCAGGTGGGCGATACCGGCGTGCTGACTGGGCAGAATGCTGAATTCAGCGTCCAGGATACACAGAAGTATGGCAAAGCCTTTGGTCATATCGGTAAGCTCAACCGCGGTGAGCTGCGTGTGGGTGACCGCCTCAATGCACAAGTGGATGAGGAGCGCCGTGCTCGTATTATTCTCAACCACTCCGCAACACATCTGATGCATGAAGCGTTACGTGAAGTATTGGGCGATCATGTAGGTCAGAAAGGCTCACTCAACAACGATAAATACCTGCGCTTCGACTTCTCTCATACCGAAGCGATGAAGCCAGAGCAGATTCGCACCGTTGAAGATATCGTTAATACCCAGATTCGTCGCAATTTACTCATCCAGACTGAAGTGATGGATCTGGATGAAGCGAAAGCGCGCGGCGCAACGGCGTTGTTCGGTGAGAAGTATGAACAGCGTGTGCGCGTGGTCAGCATGGGTGAATATTCCGTTGAGCTGTGCGGCGGTACGCACGCAGCGCGCACTGGCGACATTGGCCTGTTCCGCATTCAGTCTGAATCCGGCACGGCGGCAGGTGTGCGTCGTATTGAAGCGCTGACGGGTGAAGGCGCAATGGCTCAGCTGCATGCGCAGAGCGATCAGATAACTGAAATTGCGCAGGTGGTTAAAGCCAACAGCAGTAATCTGAATGAGAAAGTACGCGGTCTGGTTGATCATGTCCGCGCGCTGGAAAAAGAACTGCAGCAGCTACGCGATCAGCAAGCGGCGCAAGAGAGTGCCTCGCTGAGCAGTAAAGCAGTGGACGTGAAGGGTACCAAACTGCTGGTCAGCGAGCTTAACAACGTTGAGCCGAAGATGCTGCGCACCATGATGGATGACCTGAAGAATCAGCTCGGCTCGGCCATCATCGTGCTGGCAACTGTTGCAGAAGGTAAGGTTTCCCTGATTGCTGGGGTGACTAAAGACCTGACTGACCGCGTCAAAGCGGGTGAGCTGGTCGGCGAACTGGCCGCTCAGGTTGGCGGTAAAGGCGGCGGTCGTCCTGATATGGCTCAGGCGGGGGGTACAAACCCTGAGGCACTGGCTGGCGCACTGGCTGGCGTGTCGGAGTGGGTGAGTAACCGACTGTAACGAATTAAAATTCAGCATCGTGAGAAGCGCCAGAACCCCCGTGTTCTGGCGCTTTTTAACGCGGTGTGCACCCGATAATGACAAAGTCCGGTTGATGTAGTGTATTTCGGCTAAACTAACTATCAGCAGAATGTATTGGCGTGGCGATGCACAATGGTGTATTTGTCATAGACATTGTTCAGCGTTATATGATGGATATGGCCGGGAGACCGAACAGGCCCGACTCTTTTAATCTTTCAAGGAGCAAAGAATGCTTATTCTAACTCGTCGAGTTGGTGAAACCCTCATGATTGGCGATGAGGTGACTGTAACGGTGCTGGGTGTTAAAGGTAACCAGGTCCGTATTGGCGTCAATGCGCCTAAAGAAGTTTCGGTGCATCGCGAAGAAATCTATCAGCGTATCCAGGCCGAAAAAACTCAGCAAACGAGTTACTAACGGATTCAGCGCCTCGCATCCTGCGAGGCGCTACCGCTTTTATCCCCCCCTCTTCATTTTTTCCGCCCTTAACCTCATTTTCTTTCTTCCCATTTTGTTAACTGCAACGTGCTTTCGCTGTTGATTAATCACTCTTTTTGTCGGCAAAACATCCTAATTGCACGTCATTTGTGCAAACAGAACGATATCCAGAAAAAGTCGGGAAAAATTGTTTGACTTATAAGTGCGGGAAAGTAATATGTGCGCCACGCAGTGCCGATGAGCAGAAACAAGTTCAGAAGCACGGTTCGGAAGGACGCGTAAGGTGAGGTGGCCGAGAGGCTGAAGGCGCTCCCCTGCTAAGGGAGTATGCGGTCAAAAGCTGCATCCGGGGTTCGAATCCCCGCCTCACCGCCATTTCCGATGCATCCATAGCTCAGCTGGATAGAGTACTCGGCTACGAACCGAGCGGTCGGAGGTTCGAATCCTCCTGGATGCAC
>NZ_JBGMNK010000019.1:0-67196 GCF_051336905.1 Pantoea sp. C8B4 | reverse complement strand
TGGCGAAACGGGAGGCATGAAGAAAAATCAACCGACATTACTAACTGAAGGTTGTATCTAATACTGGGGGCAGGTCAAGGCGCAATGCTCCAAAGGGCATATCAAGTGAAAATAAAAGCCTGACTGGCGATTTTATCGGCATTTTTTTACAATATCTCCTAACTTTAGAACCAGGTTTGTTGCTCGCACACTGCCGTCCTATTGGCGTGACAAGCGACACCTGAAGGCCAGGAGCGGAATTTGAGGAGACAGTCTTCAAAATAGCTAAGTAAACTCAAGCAAGAAGAGATTTTCCTGTTTTTTCGGTTTTTTCCTCTTTTTTATTACCAGGTGATGGCGGGATTGGCACCTCGCTATCATTCATTAAGTTAATGTTCCTTTGACATGACCTGGCATACAGGGAAACCGACATCGGCAGATATGTCAGAGGTTTGGCCTTAACGTGTATGAAGACCGGCTACATAAGTCCTCACTTAGCAGAAATCCAGTCTCGTTCAGCTAAGTGCCATTGAAGCAAAAACCGCTGCCGGACAGGACTGCAGGTTTAAAACGCCAGCGTTAACAGAGAATTAATCTGAACTATCCTGCCCTTTCCCTGTCATATATCTCATGCAGATTATTCTCTGTAACGAATTTCACCCGCCATCAGCGGGTATTTTTTTGCCCGTCTTTCGGGATAAAACTAAAGATAAAAAATCCCGCCGAAGCGGGTAGAAAGGGGGGAAAGATAAGCCGCAGGGCATGAATTAAGATATAAGTATTGGCCACACAGGCTTCATCGGCCTCCTGGCCAGAAACGCATCCTTTTGCGCTTCGGCTCAGGCTTGTTGCCTTTAATCCTCTTCGGACATTCAGGCAGCGTTCCTCAATAGGATCAGTTAATTTAACGAGTATTCTATTAAGTGATTCACCCAGGACATTTGCCTATGACAGCTGGGAGCCAAAAGAGCTAAATGTAAATAAAAACCAAATTTAATCTATCTGGAATAGGATTTCGGATTAGGATCCGCTGGCCAGTTCCCCCGGAAATGGTCGCGTTTAGTGCAGGAGTGAACCTTGTAGTACTGTTCTGCTGCCATCAACCAAAACTGCCGCCTGAACGCTTCTGATTGCGTCGCGTATCGCTATCGCCTGCCATGTTCCCTCCGCAGCGAGCAGGAAGGTCTGCAGCTTCAGAAGCAGTTGGGCGCTAGTTACAGGCTCCCTCTCATCAAGCAACTCAATAACGGCTTCTCCCATTACTTTGTCAGACAGCCTTTCATCTTCATTTCTATACATGCGAGACCTGCTTGCTGTGAAAGCTCTGCCCGTATGGCAGACGCAGCCTACAGCATACGTTAAAACTTGCGGTCCAACAGGCAAAGATGACAAAAGTTATCTCTTAAATACATATTTATGATTTGCGCTTAGCCCACAGTCACATGCGATACCGGAAAGTTATGTTCACTGAATAGAAAATACTCAACTGCCATGACTGAAACGTCTGCTGTTCGCTCACAGCTGACCTCGCGCAGGTGCAGATCTGCTCCGTACCAAAGTCAGACATTGGGCTTATTGTTTAGTCATTAAGATTTTCTCAGTGTGACTTAATTTATGTTTTCTGAATCGCCACGAGTAATCCAGACGACTACCGAGTCGTGGCGCGGGTTATCGCCAGCTCTACGGCTGAGCTTATGGGTGCCTTGTATTCCTAATCTGCTAAAGTCGAGGGCAAGAAGCGAGCGCTGCTAGCGGCTTAGCACGTTAGTTTTGGAAAACAGATCATGCACACTCCAACCAGCCTGCCGGTTTATCCTGCTGGTGTTTATGATGCCAGGTCTTGCTCCTTGCCCTCATGCGCGTTATTCAGGGCGTTGCGCGGTTATTTTATAACCAAGATTTTCAAACGTTGTAATCAGTCGCTGAATAGAGCCGATACTCCATTGGTTGGTAATCAGCACCGTCTCACCAGAGATGAGCTCAATGGACGCCTCATGAAAACGCTTTCGTCGTGACTGACTGACGTCGGATTCCGACTTTATAAGACTGCGATGAATATCCTTTCCAAAGATCGAGACAACAGAGTTGATGTTCTCCGGCTCATTCTCCGATATCCAGTCGCTCATAAGCTCAAAAGCCAGGTTCCGCTTATTGTATGTCGCGCCTTTAAAAACAAACTTAGAATAATCCTTCTCCGATTTTTCATTTGCCTTCAAGGCTTCTATTTCTTTGCGCTTTTGTCGGACAAGGAAATCTTTTGCCTCTGGCAACGGGATTATTTGTTCGAAATTCACCAGCAGCTTATCGAGATGCAGATATGGACTTAACCTGAAACAGCTGATATTAAGGCCATTATTGTTAAGCCACAGGACTGTGTTTGTGATCTCTTTAGAGAAATCAGCCGATATTAAAACAATCCGTACTTGCGTATTAAAGTCAGCAATTTCGCTTTCTTCTCTCTCACAGAAATTGAGGATTTCATTCTCTGCATTTTTCTCAACACCTTCTTTATCGAGATATTTTTGATAGCACTCAGCAGCTTCATGAAAAGTCATTTGCGAAACCATGGCAGCATACCTTACGGCCTGAAGCTCCATATGGGCGCCCTGCTCATCACGTTTGAGCTCAATGACGACCAGATTGAAATTTTTATCGATGCAGAGCAAATCGATCCTGCGCTGACTGTCCTCCCAGTTATTAAACTCTTCCTGTATGACCATGCAGTCAGGAACGAAATGGCTGATATTTCTGGCTAAGGCCGACTGGATATCTCTGCGCTCCAGAATGGATTCGCGCACAAACGTCGTTTTCGACACTGCCCGAAACTCCTGCTCTTCTAAGGTGAACAACCCCATAGATTCTCCATGTAAGACATTTAAAAGTTAACGAAATGAGCTCTGCGCCATCTTCAAGGCATCATTTGAAAACGAATCCGGGCAAGGCACGTCACAGTCGTCCGCACCCCATCCAGTTTTGCATCGTCAGTAATATCGCAAAGCAACGTAATGCACGCTGAGCTGGCGCCGCGCTGTTTTTCATCCGGCGCCTCTTAAACCCGGCGTAAAATGGGCCGGGTTGCCGACCCACAGGGATCAGCGGTGTTCACGCTCAAAGTTGTCCAGTAACGTCATCCGCTTTGCCAGATCCGAAAGCAACTCAGATTTAGGCGTTTCATGCGGGACATGGCAGGAAACGAAACCCAAAATACTTCCATTGGCTTCTTCCTCATACTCTTCCTCACTCCCCTCAACGTTGAGCATCGCGATCGCTCTTTCACGCATCTGCTCATTTTCAAGATCGCAGGCGTAAGTGATCACTGCAAACCACTCATCCACCGTTCCGTTCAGATAAAGAACCACATCTGAGGGAGAGAGCCAGTGGGAACATTTAAAGCGCAGCACCGGAAAGCCAGACCAGTTGGTCAGACGGGCTTTGATCTCATAGCCCCTGTCGCTAAAGTGTTCAGTCAGATAACGCTGGCATTCTCCGGACAACGTTTTAATGACGGTTTTCTTAAGCTCTTCTATTTCTGCAATGCGGTGAAGATTCCTCAGAACAAACGTTTCGGTTTCAGTTGTAACAGCAGGGTGGCTCACAAGTAACTCCAGATGCAGGACATACTCGCGCAGTATGACCAGCCATTTGTTTAATGATGAAGCCATGTAGGCTTCCCCGATCCGCGAAGACAATGCACCGGTAAGCTGCCGGTAGCTGGCTCCAATCCATCCCTCAGGCGCAGAACCGTTGGGTGATAACACTACGCAAAGGGGCGTTTTGCCCTGATATGCCCCCTGTTGCAGGCACGTGCGGTAATCGTCAAAGGGGTTATTCTGCAGATGCCAGACCTTGTTTTCGATGATCATCACCCAGTCATCACCCTCAAGCAGGATGTCGATCCGGTTCCCTCTTTCCGTGCTGACCTCGCGTTGAGGCGGTGCGGACAGTTCGGCGTTGAACGTATCTGCCAGCCCCAGGCAGCTGAACAGTGCCTCTGCCGCCAGCGGCCCCAGCCCATGACCACCGTCAGGATCGAGAAAGAAGGCCAGCACATCGCTGACCGGATTTTCATAGTGCCCGCGGGCACCTGAGGAAAAAATATTCGCTTCCGTTTTACGTGGCTGGGGAAGGCTTTTCATCTGATTCAGCAACGCTTCCAGCGCTAAAATATCCATTTCTACTCCCGGGACTTAATCGTTTACACGCGTGTATTCCGCGTCAATCGCTTCCGCATCCGCACGCCAGCGGGCAAAGAGAGACTGTTGCTCCTGGATCGCCTGCATTGCGCGTTCAAGGCTCGCCATTTCATCCTGCATCAGTGCGAAACCGGTAAAATAATCGCGTGCGAAATCACTTCCTCCCAGCACACTGATCAACCCATCGCGTTGCTGGTTAAAGTTCGAAATCATGGCGTCGATCATTTTTCTGAACTCCGCCTCACGCTTTGCCTGGCTGTAGGTATCCCACAATTCCAGCGCCACGCCGGCAAACACCAGCGCCCCGTTCAGGCCTTTCGCAAATTTAATGGCCCCCCAGGGTTTGAACTTCAGCAGTTTCCCCAGCTCTAACCCGGCCATTTTGCCAACGGACACCACCCCATCACGTGCAGCAATCACGGTTGCACTGTTAATGAAGTTGCTCTTCACGACATAATTCAGCCCCTGCTTGCCCATGGCCGCCATATTGCCGTTGTAGTGATTGATTTCAGCGCTGTAGCCCAGATGCATCTTCTGGATGGCATTGTTCACGGACTGCACGCGGCGGGCGAACTCGTTGTCCAGGCGGGTATCAATGATGATGCCCTGCTCACCAATTTCGCTCTCGAAAAACTCCATATAAGTTTCGAGGCTCAGGCCCCTGGCGCGAAGTATCAAATCTTTGAAGTAGTCGAGTACAAAGTTATTGAGACTGATGCGCGCTTCCGCAATATCGCGCTGCATAGTCAGCAGCTCTTTGCTGAGCCGGACATGAATGGATGAGAGGGCTTCGACTTCCTGTCGGATACGCACATCATTCGCGATGGCTTCCGGCAGCTTACGGGTCAGGATATCCCTGATAACACTATTTTTCGTTTCTTCACTCAGCGCCAGTGCGCCCCCGCTTTTTTCAATCTTGTCGCTCGTCGCGTCCTGCAGTTCACTGATATGCGACAGCGCACGGAATTTTTCCGGGTTATCCAGCCAGTATTCAGTCCCCATATCAAAAGGGTTAGCCGCGACAGCAACGATATTGAGCGCATCATGTTCCGGCGGGGTGAGCGCGATCAGGTCGTCCAGGCGCGCGCGCACGTTCTGGCGCTTCACCTCTGCGTTGGCGGCGTAATCGTCCTCATCCTCCACGTCTGCAACTTCATCGAAGCGGCTGAGAACGAACACCGTACGGTCAAGCAGGTTCAGGGTGCGGAACAGCCATTCAAGATCGGCCTTATGACTCTCTTTTATCGGGTTGGTGGAGTTCATGACATAGAGGATCAAATGCGCCTCACTGATGTACTTTTTGGTCATGTCCTTGTATTTTTCGAGCGCCCGGGTGTCTTCATTGAACTGCTCTTTAAAGCCAAACAACCCGGGCGTGTCAATCAGGACAAAGTCCGATCCCACGTCGTACACTTTGACTTCGTTGGAGGATTCCTGATGGCTGATATTCATGCTGGCTTTATCGAGGCGCCCCATCCAGGCGGCAGCTATTGAGGTTTTCCCTTCGGAGAACCCTCCAATCAGTGCGATTTTTAATTTCCCGTTCGCAGCATTCTCTTTGGCCGCCTCAATTTTATTGATGAGCTGCACATCGACCGGGACGCCGACCTTTTCACCCTGCTCAAGAAAGGCGGTGAGTTCATCCAGAATGTGAACATTGCGGGACTGCTGCGCTTTAAAAACATCCAGCGTTTTTTCCATTATTTCGCTCCAGAAAAATCAATTTCAGTGGATAAAAGGCGTAATCCGGCCGCAGCCTGGATCAGGATCTGATTGATGCCCGAAACCTGTTTTACAGGCTCCTCCAGCATGTCTTTAATCTCATCGATTTTCTCCTGCAGCTCCGGGAAGGCTTTCTGAATACCGTCGGCAATGGCGTCGTTCATGTGGGCCGCCACGTTGCTGAGATTTTTATCAGCGGACTGCTTCTGCTGCGACATTTTGTAACTGGAGCTGATGAAGCTGCGCAGGGCTTTGTAGGCCGCAAATGCCAGGTTCGCCAGCGCCGGTCCGAGAACAAGCCACCCGGCGGGGTTCCAGAAAAGCAGCGCGCCGCCCGCGAGTGTCGCCAGAAGTCCCGTAACGTTGATGCCGTTATCGATATCAATCGTGAGGGGAATATTGCTGCTGAATTTGTGCGTCTGGAGGCGTGAGAAGGTATTGAGGATCCCGCGAGCGTGCTGATGAAACTGCGCAACAATGTCACTGATCTCTGACTGAAAGCGCTCAAGTTCGGCTTTCAGTATTCCTGGAAGGGACTTTTCAAGCGAACCGTGCTCCAGGCTGATCGCGGCCTCCAGCTCACTTTTAAAACGATCGTTACTGATATCACCGTCAATCACTTTATAGATACGCTCGCGCGCCTGATTGCGGAACCGGCTAACGCTTTCCTCCGCGCGGTCAATCAGACGCGCCCGCAGTGATTTCAGTGCGTGATCAAGCTGCTTGTGTGCGCTGTTTTTATCCTCATTGAGCTGCAGGACAAGTTTTGCGTAGGTGTCCGACTGCAGCGCGCTCACCTGTGCGGCAATATCATCCAGCACAACGCGGGTTTTCTGTGTGTTCGAGCGGGCAATTTTTGCCTTGCTGTCGGCGACAAGTTGTTGTGTCAGAACGCGCGCCAGCGCTGAAACGCCCGTTTTCTCGAGCAGTTCTTCCGGGGTAAAGGCTTTCAGGAACTTATCGCGACTCTTCGCGTTGGGCCCGCCAGGGACCAGATGTTCGGCCAGACTGAGAAATGCAGGCATGGCGCTGACAACCAGCGTCTGACGATAATTGTCACCCAACTGCTCGCGCATTTTGTCGTCCAGATCCTGAATACTGTACGCTTCATCCTCATTAACAAGGGGTCTTCCAAGCGCCATAGCATTCGTTACACGCTTATTGAACAACGTCCAGACTTCAGTCTGCGCATTGAGATGCGACCTGATTTTCTCCAGTGTCCCGGGATTGTTTTCATCACCTTTCTGCGGCGCCGTGGCTTTACTGGTGACGTAAAAAACGGCGTGCGCTTTCTCGACCGCGCGCTGTATCTGCTCGCGCACCTTGCTCTCCTTGCCTTCAATACCGGGCACGTCCAGCAGGGCAAAGCGCTGTCCGCACGACTCAAAAGGATAGAGAGTGGCGTCCAGGGTGAAATCGGACATACCCGTGCCGATGATTTCACCGTCTGCCAGCGCGTTCAGTTCGGCAAACTTTTCATCCACCCGCGCGCGCTGCTTCAGCATCGTCTGCCGTTGGGCATCACAGTCCGCTTTCTGCACGGCAAGCGATTGTGTCTCCTGATGAATCTCTGCCTCTAATGCCTGCTGCAGCTGCTTCACCTGACGCTGCTGCTTTTGCTCTGGAGATGAGATCCAAAGAGCCAGCAGTCGGCGTATTGCTGACCAGCGCGTCTTCTGATCCTCAATCAACGCACTCAGCCGCGACAATTCTGTCCCGAGTTCAGCTTCGCGATCTGAAAAGCGGCCTCGCACCTCTGCCAGGGCCAGACTGAGAGTGGCGGCTAATGCTTCGTTTTCTTTCAAAGCCCGGTCTGCGTTTTCAAGGGCCTCAGGCGTGAGATCGTGTTGCTGCTGAAACTGGCGGAACGCCGCCTGCCTGGCGAGTTTTGTTTCCTCTTTGAGCAGGATGCGCAGCGCCTCAATGACCGTTGATTTCCCCGCGTTCGTCTCCCCGTAAAAGGCGATGGTAAACGTCTCCCATTCGGCATTGGAACGCAGGCTGTCAATTGCCTCGTTCAGGCGCGTCTGGAAACTCTCAAGTTGAAGGCGGGCATTACTGTTGGCTTTCTGTAAGGCGGGATCGTTTACAGGCTGGGTCAGGTTGTCGAGAATTCGTTCTACTTCCTGCGAGATTTTTTTATAGACCTGCGTGGAGGTCTCACTGGCAACAGACATGCAGCATCCTTTTTAAATTAATCCGTCTGGCGCGGCTGGAATAAGCAGCGTGGGCAGTAACCGCTCAGGTAAAACTTCTGACCGCAGCCCTCCGCATCACCCAAAGCCTAAAGTTGTTAACAGGTTCAGGCGCGCCGATCATATACACAGCACTCATCGTTGAATCGGCAGAATGAGAAATTCCTTTAATGGAAATGAGGCAAAAAAAGTCATTCAATCGGGCTGGAGAAATGATCGAATGCGCCCATGAGGCCATAACGACGCCAACAGTTGTGGTGACTTCCTTTTATTTGTGATCGTTCCAGTCCGGACAGGTTTGCGTTCCTGCAAGGCTCCTTGTCGAACGTATCGGTTTCATTCAAACAATGATGGCCTGTAGGAGCGACATTCCGCTTCGGTCATCACGTGCCAGGTAAAGGTTAATATCCGGCGCGGAGCGGATTTTTGAGGTTTTCTGTCAGGCGTTGTTGTGAATTCAGGTCTGTCCCCTTACTTGCCCGGCAGCGTACCGCCGGGCTAGCTGTTTACCCTTCCAGGCGTGAGAACTGCCAGTGACTGAACGGACTGTAAGCGGTAGTCTGAAATAGATGTCGCATCAGGCTTAACATCAGTGGTGCTGTAATGCTGTAAGAGTCAGACAGTTAACACGGTCGGAAGACCGGATTATTGCTTCATCATCTCCCTGGCGACAGCAAGGCTGCTTTTACCGGGATCAACGGAATGCTGGCACGCCGAGAGATCTTGAGCGTACTGGTTAAGGTCAAGGCGCAACGAGGGGTCAAGACCCATTGCGTTCTGGTCAGCCAGAAACTGAGTGTTGAAATCCTGAACACAGTTAAGTTCCTGACCGGCGATACTGAACCCCAGCAAGGTCGCCCCGTTCATCGATGTGATAAGTGGGAAATGGAACACCCACTGAAAGAGTAATCCACATATAAAGAGAATGAATGTGCCTTTAACACCCAGTCTTGCCATAAATCCCCCTTGGTCATTTCAGTGTGTCATCGGCACAGTAACGAGGATAATGAGTTGATTTACAGATAATTACCTGTGAAATGATTTTTTACCTTCTGTATGCACGAATGTGAAATGCCTCACCGGCCGGTGGGGACGGTCATCTAAGGAGATAAAAGTGCATGACTTTCTGAACAACTACCGAAGAATTGCTAACGAAACCTCAGGACTGATAACCCTTGGCGCCCTGCAACTGTTATTGCTTGCGGTAGTTATTAAGCGAGGCGGTCTGTTTAACTCAGGACTCGCCACACTCGGCTTCTGGTTTACCATCATCATTTCATTTGGAGGGTTTATCCTAACCGGAGCGGCGATCCTTAACACTGTTATCAAGGACAGCAAAATCAACTCAGTTCAAAGGGGGGCAATACTGAGTGTCTTTATGGTCGCATTTTTTGCCGCTCTCTTTTCAGCATTGATCGGCGTGAAGTCCCTGTAAATCAGGCCATATAGCGTGGAAGGCTTCTGCGAAGGTTTCACGGAACAAATATCAGATGATTGTCTGTCATAGGTACCGTTACGCGAGCATGGGCAGCGTAAGAAGGTAATGTTAACAATCCTCCCGGCACTAACTGGGCGGCTGATGTCAGATTTTTTTGCCCTCAGACCCTAGCCGAAAGGCCCGAAACGCATTCCTGTGCGGTTCGGCGAAGCTTGCCGTCACTGACGGTTAGCGCAGTCGGGCTGACGACCCGGCCCGCCGGGGAGCCGGAGGGGGACATGGGCATTGATTTGCCGGTGACCCAGAAAACCGTAAAGAGAAACCCGGTAACGCAGCTGCTAAGCCTGATCACCCTCATTATGAATAAGAATCAAAGCCAATGACATATAAGAGAGAAGACAGAGAGACAGCATCCTGAAGAGAGAATATGTAGGCGTAGGGGGATGACCGGTGTTTCAGCACAGTCGCACTCCGGCCCGCAGGGCCGCCCGCCGTTAAGCGCGCCAAAAGCAGGCGGAGTGGCCCCCGGCCTGCTGGATTGTTCAGGCGATAAATCAGAAGTTCACGTGTCCCCGCTCTGCCAGCGACACCGTTTCATTCCCCGCCACGAGGATGTGATGGATAACTCTTACCGCCACCAGCTCCAGTGCGTTTTTGAGGCGCGCGGTGATAGCAATATCCGCTTTAGAGGGTTCGGCCACGAATGAGGGGTGATTGTGGCTGAGGGTCACGGCGGCGGCGTTCAGCTCCAGCGCCAGGCGAACCACTTCACGGGGATGAATCTCAACACTTGTGATAGAGCCCTCAAAGATTTCCCTGTAAGCCAGCATCTGGTGCTGGTAATTGAGGAACGCGACGGCAAACACCTCACGATCGCGCCCGGAAAGCTTTGCCTGGAAAAACGTTTTCGATGCGTCCGAGGATTCGAAAATGGTGCCCGTGGGATAGCGATAGTCGATTGCCAGCACCGCTTCGGCGAGGATCTGGGTATCCGTTGCCATGACATAGTTGCCCTGCGCATCGCGCACGTGGGGACGACTGAAAAAACGCAGGTTATCGCTGACAGATTCAAACTGTGATTCTGGGGTGGTGCCGTTGGCGTCAGGAAGTGACATATGATTTCTCCAGTAAGATTTGAAGTGTTGGTTGTGCCTGCCCGGTTCACGGGCAGACCGGAAATCAGTCAATGGCGCGGAAAATCGCGCTGCCTTCCTCATGCAAAGCCGCATAGGCTTTCAGTGCTTCGGCGCGCTGGTTAAGCGCATCAATCAGCGGATCGCTGCTGTTACGTTCCCACAGGTGCCAGGCCAGGTGATTCAGCGTGTAGAGCATGGCGGTGATCCCCGCCGCCTCAGCTGACATTTCGCCACGATAGAAATTTGACGGTATCTTTTCAAAGAAGCGAACGAACCCGACTATTCTCACCGCGCTGGATGTGATCGTACGCAGCCATCCTGGAGCAAGTGGGCGGATTTGAAACCGTGCAGTAATGAAGAAGGATACAGTCAGAGTTGTTATTGAGTACAGACAGTGCAGTGAGCGTACCGTCTGACGATTAGCTGAATACAGAATTGCGGAGAACTGGGTTTGAAAGTGGCTGGAACGCAGACCTGATGTCTTATAAGGGTTATGACCGATAGTCTGCAAACAAATATTAAAGGTTTCTGTTTTTAAACGTTTCTTTTGGAACGATCCTATTCCAGTGTTACGAGTATGGTCTGATTTGGAGATTGGTAATTCCTTTCTCTCATTAGTTCATTCATGAACTAGAAATCATTTCACTTCCACCGCCTCTTTTACCCACTCGCTGAACAGGCGCATCACCGCTTCGGTTCTGGCAGGAAGATGACGATTGCGCGGCCAGAGCAAGCTGACTTCAGGTGCCTGAGTTTCCAGATTGGTCAGGATGCGGACCAGCTTGTTGTCTCTTAATGCAGATGCCACGATGAAATTCAGGCTCTGCACAATTCCTACGCCAGCGATAGCAAGTTGTACACGTGCCTCTGCATCCCCCACGGATGCAACCGCTGCCGGCCATAAAGTGCTGACTGCGCCGTTATTTTCAAATTCCCACCCGAGTTTTTCACCTGGCATCGGGAGTAAGAAGTCGATCAGGCGATGTTCAGCCAATGCTTCAGTCGTTTCAGGTTCTCCGTATTGCTGCAAGTACTCAGGGGATGCCACGTTCATCCTCAGCGGGAACCCCAATGAGCGCTTATGGAGATCCTGATCTTCCAGACCGCCAATACGAATCGCGAAATCAATCTCTTCACAAACAAAATCGCTGCGTTGATCGGTGAGAATAATTTCTGGATGGATATCAGGATACTGGCGCATCAATTCCGGCAAACGCGGCAGGATAACAGCGCGTGCGACGGAGACGTTTGCGCTCACCCGCACCTTGCCGCTCAGCAATTGCTGCGCACCTTGCAGGTCAGCTTCAATTTCTTCCAGGTCAGTCAACAAGCGTTTGCATGTTGCGTAATAGCGCTGCCCCGCTTCGGTCGCAGCCACTGCTCGCGTGGTTCTGCCCAGTAACTTAGTGCCGAGATGTGCTTCCAGTCGCGCAATCCGCGCGGTCGCGTTTGAAGGTGAGATTCCCGAAAGGCTGGCTGCTCGATTAAAGGAGCCGGTTTCAATGATGCGGACAAATAGCCGCATAGAACTGAGCTGATCAAAACGCATCTATTATTCGCTTTAACAGAACAATGAATTCGTATTCTACATTCTATACGCATGGACTCAATGACTCTAGAGTGTGGCCCTCACTCAGGAGGTCTGGAAAAACACATGCAATACGTTCGTTTTGGTCGTTCAGGATTACGGGCATCACGCTACACCCTTGGCGCGATGACGTTTGGCAGTGGTGAAGGTATTTGGTCGTCAATTGCCGGCCTGTCTGTTGATGAAGCAAAGCGCATCATCAGCGTCGCACTGGAGAATGGCATCAACCTCGTCGACAGCGCTGACGTCTATTCGCAGGGCCAGTCTGAGACGGTTTTGGGTCAGGCTTTGAAAGCACTGCAAGTAGACGAAAGCAAAATGATGGTGGCAACCAAAGTGCGCTTAAGGACTGGTTCTGGTCCGAATGAGGTCGGATTGGGGCGTTCGCATATCATTCGCACGGTGGAAAAGAGTCTGAAGCGACTGCAGCGCGATCATATTGATCTGCTGCAACTGCACGATCGCGATAACCTCACTCCGCTTGATGAAACACTGCGAGCGCTCGATGATCTGGTCACGCAGGGCAAGGTGCGTCATATCGGCGCCTGCAACTTCAGCGCGGCTGAAATGGTGCTAGCTGATGGCTTCTCACAACAGTACGGCAAGGCCCGTTTTACCAGCAATCAGGTTCATTACTCGCTGGCGTGCCGTGATATTGAATTTGATGTCGCGAAGGCAGCACAGCAAGGCGATCACGCACTGATGATCTGGAGCCCTCTCAGCGGCGGCTACCTCAGTGGAAAATATGCGATGAAGCATGAGGATGATAAACAACAAGGCAGACGTTCGAAACTTAACTTTCCACCGGTAGACGTCGCTCGTGTCGACCCCATAGTTGATGAACTGATTGCTATCGGTCGGGAAATGGGCTGCTCTGCAGCCACGGTCGCACATGCATGGCTTCTGAGTCGTGCGGAGGTCACCACGGTGATCATCGGTGCGAAGAATGAACAGCAGCTGCTGCAGAATTTGGAGGCGCAGACTCTAGTGCTCTCCGACGAGCAACTGCAAAAACTTAACATTCTTTCTCAGCCTGCTATTCCGTATCCTTACTGGATGCAGCTTTTCCATGATAAGGACCGTATATAACTTAAGAATTGTGAACTTATGAGCTAAAGCTGCTTTCATGCAGCGACCAGAAAAGATGTGTTTAAAAGGGGCAATGCTGATAGAAAATATCGTGACGTTGCCCCCTGTCCTGGCCGCGGATCATGTGTTCTGGCATGAATACATCACAACCTTATCTTCATTAAGGGTCTGCCCCGCACTTTGCTGTATCCATCGGTTGAACTCACACCGCCAAGCAGACGCGTAAAATAATTAAAGCTGCTGATAAGTTACAGTACTCATTATGGTGACTGGAGTTCCAATATGATAAAGCTGCTGCCGCGCTGAGAAAATTTCTCCTTGATGAAAGCTTGAAATAGGCAATGTGTCAAAAACTTTAACAGGTACCGGCATCATAAATGCCGGTATGAAAAGTAAAAAACGATCCGCTAGAGCGCTAAGCGTTTTTAAGTGAGCCAGGTGGACTCCTTTCCGTAAATTAATCCTTAACGCGTTTACCACATAGTATTTCTCCTCACGCCTTACTTTTCCGGGTACTGACCAGACCTGACTCGCTTTTACGATGAAGTAAAGGATACGCGACACTCGTCACCACGAAACTGATAATCCATGAAACATCCACACCCGGTATTAAATTCGCATAGGGACCGGAAAAGAATGCATTTTCAACAAAGGGCACCTGCACTAAAATTCCGGCGAAGTAGACCAGCAAGGCCTGGGTATTCAGCAATCCATAACGTCCGCCGTCTGCACGAAATATCGCTTCAACGTCATACTTTTGCTTATTCACATAATAAAAATCCAGTAGATTAATCACAATCCACGGAATCAATACCGCAATCAATGCCAGAATCAAGTTAATAAAGAACGAAACAAAGTTCTGTGATGCTGCCAGGGCGACTAACACGCTTCCCACTAATACCAGTGATGACACCACTAATCGCACCGTCGCACCCGGCGTCCAGTGTGGGCGGAATGTTTGTACTGCCGTAATCAGTGATAATACCGCACCATACAAATTCATTGAGTTGTGGCAGATAATATTGACCAGGAACAACACCATCAGAATGGGTCCGAGCCAGCCAGTGGCGTGGCGCACTGACATCATGGCATCACTGGTTGGCGCGATATTGACCGCCATCATGCCGAAAATAAAGGCCAGAATAGTCCCGCCACACGCACCCAGGTAGGTGGCAATAAACGGGCGTGCAATACCGACATTGGCGGGCAGATAGCGCGAATAGTCAGAGGTATAAGGCGAGAAACTGATTTGCCATACCGCTCCGATACAGAAGGTGCCGAACCAGCCTGCGGCACTCATGCTGCCACGAGACCAAAAATCTGCCGGTAAGGGTTGTGACACCATCAATGCCAGGCCCAAAATCAGCGCCGCACCCATAATCCATGCACCGACTTTATTGATGCGATGGATAAAATGGTAACCAACGATCCCAATGGCGGTGGCAAGAATTGCGCCAATAACCGTGGCACTGCTTACCGGCATCGATGGGAAGACGTTGTTGATGACTTTACCGGATAGCGAAATATTCGAGATAAAGAACCCGAGATAAATCACCGTCGTAAAGCTAATCACCAGCAGCGAACCGTAACGACCAAACTGCGCGCGGCTCTGCACCATTTGTGGAATACCGACTTTCGGCCCTTGTGCAGAGGTCAATGCAAGGAAGATCCCGCCAAACAGATGACCAGCAATAATCGCGGTTAACGCAGAAATAACATTCAGATGAAACGTTTCGGTGGCAATCGCACCGCTGACGACCGCCAGCGGTGCAATGTTGGTACAGAACCACAAGGTAAATAAACTGTGCGATTTACCGTGGCGTTCCGATTCCGGAACATAATCCACCGACTTATTTTCTATAATCTGACTCTGACGTGGTTGTGTATTCACCGTACCCTCCAATTCTCAAAGTAGGATTGTTTTTTAATGTGGGTAAAACTTTCCTCGCGAAAAAAAGCCACAGCCATCCCGACGAATGCATTTTCGTCTTCTTATTAAAGAATTGGCGGTAAGACTCCCGGTGCTAATTAATGCTTAACAACTGTACAAGTAACGGTCGTTATAAATAACGACACTGAAAATTCCAACGTTATTTCTGGTAGAGTGCGCATTGATAAATGCAAACCAGATTCCCGCAAGGTGCGCATTTATACGCACCTTAACCCATCAGCGCATAATAAAGGGATCGCTAATCGGCTCATCGCTGGTACGCAGCCACACCGTTTTGGTGGTGGTGTATTCCAACGCGGCGTCTGTGCCACCTTCACGACCGAAACCGGACTTACCGTAGCCGCCAAACGGCGCCAGCGGTGAAACCACGCGATAGGTGTTTAGCCACACCACGCCGCTGCGCAACTTACGCGTGACACGATGGGCACGCGTCAGGTTCTGGGTGAATACACCGGCCGCCAAACCATACTCTGTACCGTTGGCTAAACGAATCGCTTCTGCTTCATCTTTAAAAGTCAGCACCGACAAGACCGGACCAAATAGCTCCTGCACCACGCTTTCTGCATTTGGCACCGCACTGCAATCCAAAATGGTGGGTGGGAAATAGAACCCCGGTCGATCAATCGGCTGATTGCCGATCACCAGACGCGCACCCTGCTCAATACTGCGACTCACGACCTGCTCGATATTGCTTTTCTGCCGCTCGGTACAAAGTGGACCAAACTGCGTCTCCTGCTGTTGCGGGCAACCAATCACAATACCGCGCACTTTGCTGGTGAGCTTTTCAATGAAGGCATCTTTAATCTGCTCATCCACCAGCAGACGCGAGCCCGCGACACAGCTTTGTCCTGAGGCAGAGAAGATGGCGGCCACCTGCGCATTGGCTGCACTTTCCAGGTCGGCATCAGCGAACACGATAAACGGTGACTTGCCGCCTAATTCCAGCGAGGTGCTGGCGAGGTTTTCCGCGCTGTTGCGAATGATGTGACGTGCAGTATCTGCACCGCCAGTAAAGGCGATGTGATCGACCTGCGCATGCTGGGTCAGCACGGTGCCACAACCTTCCGCGAAGCCGGTGATCACGTTAATGACGCCCGCAGGGAAACCGGCCTCATGCACCAGTTCAGCAAATCCCAGCAGCGGCGTCGGTGCAACTTCAGCCGCCTTCACCACCACCGTACAGCCGGCCGCAATCGCCGGGCCGATTTTCACCGCGGAGAGAAACAGCTGGCTGTTCCAGGGGATAATCGCGGCAACCACACCTACCGGTTCACGCTTAATCCAGGTTTCCATGTCGGCTTTGTCGATGCTGAGCGTGGCGCCGTCCATCTTGTCGGCCAGCCCGGCATAGAAGCGATAGTATTCCGCCACGTAAGCGATCTGCGCCTGGGTTTCACGGATGATTTTCCCGGTATCGAGCGTCTCAAGACGGGCCAGTTTGGCGGCATCGCGTTCAATCAAATCCGCCAGCTTCAGCAGCAATTTGCCGCGCGCACCGGCGGTTAAGCCGCGCCACGCATCGGATTCAAAAGCCCGGGCCGCCGCCTGCACTGCGCGATCGGTTTGCTCGCTGCGTGCTTCGGCAATCGTGGCCCACGGCTCAGCGGTGGCCGGATTCAACGAGGTGAAAGTCGCCGCCCCGGCGTCAAATTGGCCGTTGATGTAGAGTTTGAAAGATTCCATGACGTCTCCGCTTAGTGAAATGCAGGTGCAACGTATTGAATAAAGCGTTCCAGCGAGGCTTTCTTACGCTCGAAGGTCATGCCGCTATCCAGCCACAAGGCGTACTCATCGTAGCCCATCGCTTCATAGTTTTTCAGGCGGGCGATCACTTGATCAGGATTACCAATCGCCAGATTTTTTCGCATCCCTTCCACGCTGTAATAGGTATTCGCGGCGATCTCTTCCTCGCTCAACGGCTTGATCAGCCCTTGCTGCACCGGGCGCTCATTCTTGAACCAGGCACCGAAGTAGTTATAGAAGCGATTAAGTTCTACTGCCGCTTGCTGTGCATCGGCCTCGTCTTCGGCCACAAAACCGTGCTGCAGCAGCATGATTTTCAGCGGCTGCTCAGGTGAATACTCCTGACAGGCTGCTTTGAAGGTGGTGATCAGACGCGTGATCTCTTCTTCGCCCTGATGCAGTGGCGTACACTGCACGTTACAACCGTTTTTCACTGCGAACTCATGACTGTTCGGGTCACGCGCGGCCACCCAGATTGGCGGATGCGGCTGCTGTTTTGGCTGCGGCGAGGAAGTGGTGGACGGGAAATTCCAGAACTCACCTTTATGCTCGTAGTCGCCTTTCCACAGCGCTTTGACTGCAGGCACCAACTCACGCATCCGCTGACCTGCTTCCCAGGCATCCATCCCTGGCATCAGGCGCTCGTATTCATAGGAGTACGCGCCGCGTGCAATCCCCAAATCCAGACGCCCTTTGGTGATCAGGTCCGTCATTGCCGCTTCACCCGCCAGACGGATCGGATGGGTAAAGGGCGCAATAATCGTGCCGGTGCCCAGACGGACGTTTTGGGTGCGGCTGGCGATATCCACTAGGTTGATAAACGGATTCGGCGCGATAGTGAAATTCATACCGTGGTGCTCGCCGGTCCAGATAGCGTGCAAGCCGCCTTTATCCGCGATTTCACACAACTCCATCATCTCATCGTACAGCTTGTCCTGCGCGTCATTGGCTGACACGCGTTCCATGTGCAGGAACAGGGAAAGTTTCATACCACCTCCTGATGAGACGCGGTGAAGAAGTGACGCACAGAACCTTCGATTTCGTCACCGTAATAGAGACCGTAATTGCCCACCGCATTTTCGCGAATAAAACGATCGACCAGTGATTTCAGCGCACTGTCCGGCACCGGCAGTTGCGCCAGCGAGTGGACATCCACCCATTCGCCCTGCGGTACCGCTGGCAAGGTGCTGCCCGTCGGCTGCGCGCACAGGAATACGATATGCTGCTGTTTCTTTTGGCGATCTTCCCAGATGGAGTAGACAAAGCCTGGATTAGCTTCAATATTCAGCCCGGTGAACAACAGGTTGAGCGTCTCACTGACGCTGCGGTTATTGACCGTTTGCGATGGCAGCCCATAACCGTTCTCTTTCTTCACCACTAACGCCTGGCCCGCTGATTCAATCAACGCGCTGACCACCACGTTAGGACCGGCAATCAGGGATTCCGCATTCTGATAAGGCGTGAAGTAGGCACCACGATAGTAGCCAAGGCCCGGCGTACCGCAGGAATCGAACTGCTCGACTTTACCGATCAGAATCGCATGGTCACCGGCATCGATAACCTGATGCATCGCACATTCAAACCAGGCTGAACTCTCATCCAGCAACGGCGTGTTGAACTCGCCTTTACGCCACTTCACCAGCGAGAATCGATCGGCCACTTTCTGCGCGAAGATATTCGATGTCTCTTTCTGCTGCTCCGCCAGAATGTTGATGGCGAAGTGCGGGCATTGCGTGAAGTTCTCAAAATTCGCGGAGCGCTTATCGATGCTCACCAGCAGCAGCGCGGGGTCAAGTGACACCGACGAGAACGAGTTTGCGGTGAAGCCAATCGGCTGCCCTTGTGCATCGTTAGTGGTGACCACGGTGACACCGGTCATGAAGGCGCCAAAGGCGTCACGTAACTGTCTGCGTTTATCTGCGTCCATAAGTTACTCCTTTACAGGCTCTTTTTGCGTGACGGCGGCAGCAACCGGCTTGAGGAACGACAAAATTTCCTCGTTCACCCGGTCTGCATCCGTCAGGTTCAACATGTGTTTAGCGTTAGCGACCACCACTGCCTGGCCCTGCCGTGCTGCCTGGGCCATTTGGCGTGTCATGTCTGGATTCGAATTGGCATCCAGTTCACCGGTCATCACTAACACCGGACATTGCATTTCATTCCAGCGCTCAGAATAGAAGCGGTCTCCCGCCGCAAACGCCTGATAGGCGCGTGCATAGCCGTCGAGATTCACCTGTTGCAACCACGTTCCCACTTTTTGACGCAGGGGTTGTTCGTGGTGGTCATCACTGAACCAACGATCCAGTGGCGCATCGAGCCGGACATTGCCGCTCGCTAACTCCTGGGCGCGTTTCAACACCGCATTGCGCGCGCTGTCGTTACGCTTAAACACGCCGCTCATGACAATCGCGTGATTCACCCACTGCGGATAATCGATAGCGATACCTGCGGTGATCAGTGCGCCCATTGAGTGTCCCGCGATGGCAAAACTGCGTTCGGGCTGTGTCTGTAAGAACTGGGCCAGCCACTGCACGTAATCCTTTAAGGTGGCAGGATGACGAAAACCGCTGCTTTCGCCATGGCCAGGCATATCCACCGCGATCACACGGAAATAGCGACTCAGCACGTCCATTTGTGGGAACCAGGCGTCGGCATTCATGCCGACACCGTGGATCAACACCAGCGGCGTGCCCTGTCCAGCCTCCAGGTAACTGACCTGGAGACCTAACTCAGATAGCTGCTGGGTTTTTCTGGTCATGGCCTAACTCTTTCAGGTCAAGATAACGGTTGCCGATACGATGATGCGGACGGCCGCCCAGTGCCGCGCCCAGCGCGATCACAATCTCGTCTGCGAATGGTGCATCGTTGATGTTGAACTGCATGGTGAGGTAGTGCTCGCGAGTGCCCTCATCATCAGTGCCCATCATGGGAACCAGAATCGGTGTATTGGCTGGACCACGGGTGTTGTTAAAGGCCAGATAGGTTTTACCCTTCACTGCAGAGCGGTAATGGTTACCAAAATGCAGGGTGTGAATCAGCGCTGAGGCGTGTTCCAGTTCGCCGTTCAAGCCCACCACTGCGCTTTTACCGTAAGCCACCACCTTGTCACCGCCGCCCGCTTCTTTCACGATCAAGCCAGTCAGCAATTCGCCCAGTACTGGCGCCATCTCGCGAATCTTCGGTGCGAGGTCTTCTACGAAGCCTTCACCGGCCCACGGATTTTTTACCACGGCAGCCGCCGCAATCATCACCAGCGGCGTGGTGGCCGCTTTGCCGCCGTCAGAGTAGATGGTTTCGGTGGTAACGAACGTCTTGCGTATATCTGGATGCATGGTTAGAGCCTCATTCAAGTTAACGGTTTGTTAATCTGGTGTGTCGGGAAAGGATATAACACTGAGACTTTTGGCATGTCAAAACATGGTATACCATCATACGGTATTAAAATTTGCCGGAGATTTTGCTATGCTTTGTCGACGCAAATCCCCGCCGTGACTGGGGGGATGGGGATTAAAAGGGCAATGCGTAATGGGCTGTTTGAGACGCGAAGTGAGTGTGACTAAGGTCATAAAAATCACACGACCTATCGGAGCAGTCGTTTTATAACGGTATGAATTCACGTGGTTTTGATTATTCCTCAAGGATATTTTTATTTCGTGCCCCGGCTGCATGATGAAACTGTGAGCTAACGCTGATTTCAACTGGCGCGTCGGTGAGGAATCGATAGACGGTGGTGGCAATGAGAGTAAAGGCGGCGTTGCTTTCAGAACAGAAACAGTGCTAATAGTTAAAACGCTGGCAAGACATGACATTGACTTCAGGCTGAATTTTTTGCATTTCAACGAAGAGACGATTATGGATGCGAGTCATTCCCTAAAAATTGAAAATACGCCCGTAACGTTGCGTGAACTGGCATTGGCTAAAGTTCGCCAGGCCATTATTTCGGGATACTTTAAAGCCGGCGACCGTTTGGTTGAACGTTCACTTTGTGATGAGCTGGGTGTAAGCCGTACCGTGGTGCGCGAAGTGATCCGTTATCTGGAAGCGGAGGGTTTAATTGAAAACCTGCCGAAAAAAGGGCCGATTGTTGCAATATTAACCTGGGACGTTGCTGAGCAGATTTACGATATTCGTATGCTGCTGGAATCTGAAGCGGCGAAGGATTGCGCAAAAATAGCCACCAGCAGTGATAAAAAAAACCTGCACAAAAGATTACTGCGCATCGCTAAAGCCTCGCACGATCATGATGACATCGAACGCGTTGAAGCGTCTCAGGCTTTCTATGAAGCGCTGTTTTCCATTGCAAAACATCATATTGCGTGGGAAATCGTGCAACGGCTAAACAGCCGTATCGGCCGACTGCGCGCACTGACCCTGCGCAGCCCTGAGCGTCAGGTGGCGGGTTTTGAACGTATGTCGCGTATTTATGAAGCGATTGAAGAAAACAATGCTGAACAAGCGAAAGAAGCCGTTAAACAGCATCTTTCTGAAGCTGCCACGCTGGCTAAAACTATTCTGACTGCCGAGGAAAAATAATGTCTGCGTATTGGATCGCCCACGTCAATATTGAGGATGCACAGCAGTACCAAAATTATATTGAGCTGGCACCGCTTGCGTTTAAAAGATATCAGGCGAAATTTATAGCTCGCGGTGAAAATGCCACCTCACTTGAGGGTGATGAATTTAAGAAGCATGTCATCATTGAATTCCCTGATTATCAAACGGCACTGGATTGCTATCATTCCGACGAGTATCAGTTAGCCAAAAAACAGCGTGAGGGCGTGGCAAAAGCCATGATTACCATTGTGGATGGGCTGGCGTAGGTATTGCCCTACTCCACTGGCTTGATTTGACACACTATTCCTCAGTCCGCAAGCGGGCTTAACGTGACGCAATCAGGGCGCTTAAACGCGATCTAACCCCGCATATCCTTAGGTGCAAAGCCATATTTTTTGCGGAAAGCGACGGAGAAATGGGCGGGCGAATAGCCGACCTGATAGGCCACTGAAGAGACACTGGCTTCCCCTGTTGACAGCATACGCCAGGCGGTTTCCAGTCGCAGCGTTTGCAAATAGCCGTAGATGCTCTGATTAAACAGGCGGCGGAACCCAGCGGTGAGTTTACGTGTGTTAAGGCCGACCTTTGTACTGAGATCACGAATGGAGGGGGGGGCATCAATGTGCTCCGCGAGCAAATTTTTCACATCATGCAGCCGTGCAATATCGCAGGAGCTCAGGCGTAACGTTGACTGCTGCAACGTTATGTCTTCACTGACCAAACTATCCAGCGTGTGAGCGACGATCTCCAGCGCCTTGCCCGTCATGTACAGCTGCCGGGCGCCCCCCTGAAGTGGGTTAGTAAACAATTGGGCTCTCAGACCACACAGGCATTTCGGCGTCGTCTGAATGCGCATGCCGGGATTTGCGGATAAGTCGAGATGCATACCTGCTGTAAGCGTATTAATGGAGTCGGCGCAAAGATGCTGACTTAACGAGTGTGTAGAAATATTCACTGCGGTATAACTCAGATTCGCACCAGGCAGTAAGCACTGACTTGCGTGCGCTAAGTCCTGACTCCAGACAGCACAAAGTGCCGGACCTTTGATATGCCGCTCTGCTTGCTGAGGAAAACGGCACAGTAATTCACCGCTCTCAATAATGATAATTTTCAGACCCACAAACAGCTGCTCATCTTGCCAGATCGCGCGCTGCGGATTCACGCTGCCACTGCTCAATGAAATATCACCACGTAACAATATCTGTACTTCACCTTCGCCCGACTGGCGAAGGCTGCTCTTCCCGGCGGTTAGCTTGTGCGAATCCATGGTTATCCCTGCTGTTCAGATGATTGGTATTGATAATCATTCTCATTGTAAGCGTATTGTAAATTTCTGTCTATGACTTTGACTCAGCCATTTAATTCCCGTCGCTACCTAACCTCAATACAAATAAGGTTAATCAATTTTAACTGGTCCGGTTTTCATCAATTTCTAAAGAATTAGTTTCTGCACCTAAAACTTTGGCGATTGTCATAAATAACCTATCGGCATAACAATATTACCGTTAGCATTTGGCGTTGGTCATCTGCATTTTGTCCTCACACATTATTCACAGAGCAGGTGAAGTTATGCAAAAATCGTCATCATGTGCTGCAAGTTATAAAATTCCGGTTTGGCCTAAGGATTTACGTGAGAATTATTTACGCGAGGGATTCTGGAATGATGAAACTTTCGACCAACGTATCAAAGACATTTCACAAACTTATGCTGACGATATTGCCTTGTGCTTTAATAACGAGACGCTGACGTATAAACAGCTATATCTGCGTGCTGTGCAACTGGCGAACAAACTTCATACCTTTAACCTTAAAAAAGGTGATGCAGTTATATTGCAGTTACCAAATTCAATTAATTATGTCGAAACGCTTTTTGCTTTGTTTATCTCAGGCATCGTCCCTGTATTTGCCCTCCCCAGCCACCGGGAAAATGAGATATTGTCATTTGCCCGCGCGGCGCAAGCCAAAGCATGGATCTATCAGGATACCTTTGAAGGTGAAACAACCATCGGGCTAACACATGCTGTGAATCAGCATCTCCCGGCCCTCCTGCAGCTAAGAGTATCAGCAGGAAGCACTCTGCATACTTCCCTGGAAGCCCACCTTGCGCCAGCAAAGCCAGGGGTCGTGAACCATCCTGATGATTTAGTCTGCTTTCAGCTTTCCGGTGGAACGACCGGTACGCCCAAGCTGATCCCCAGATGTCACCGCGATTATCTTTGCAACATTCGGTCTGCGATCTCAGCCTGCGATTTTTCGCGAAAAACCGTTTATCTGGCGGTACTGCCCCTGGGACACAACTTCCCACTGGCCTGCCCTGGCTTTATCGGTACGCTGTTTGTGGGTGGTCGTGTGATCATCAGTGACCAAACCGTTCCCGACCACTGCTTCTCATTAATCAAACAGCAGGGCGTCACCGTAACCTCAATAGTTCCTCCGCTGGCGATGGTGTGGCTGGACGCGGCGGAAGTGTGCCCTCCTGATATCACCTCGCTTAAAACTCTGCAGGTAGGTGGTGCGAAAATGAGCTACGAGGCAGCGAAGCGTGTCACTCCAGTACTGGGGTGCGCTCTGCAACAAGTTTTTGGCATGGCCGAAGGACTGATTTGTTTTACCAAACCCGGTGACATGTCACTACGTACATTAACCACTCAGGGCCAGCCCATGACCCCGGCTGATGAAATACGTGTGGTTGATGAGGAGGGAAAAGATGTCGCCGTAGGAGAAGTAGGATATTTATTAACTCGCGGACCTTACACCATCAGGGGATATTATGGACCTGAGTCATTAAATGTCGGAAAATTTAATAATGAAGGCTTTTATCGTAGCGGTGATCTAGTTCGCCTGACCCTCGATGGCGATGTAATCTCCGAGGGTAGAGATAAAGATCAGATCAATCGTGGTGGTGAGAAAATTGATTGCGGTGAATTAGAGGATATATTACTTCGCCACCCTAATATTAAAGATGCAGCGATCGTGGGGATACAGGATGATTATTTAGGCGAAATCATTTGCGCATTTCTACTTTGTGATGCACACCCACCCACTGCTGTCGCATTACGCCAGTTTCTTGCCGGTGAAGGTGTCGCGCGCTTTAAAATACCCGATCGTTTCAATTTCCCGCCTGCTTTTGATCTGACCGGTGTTGGTAAAGTCAGCAAAAAACAACTGCGCATTAAATTAAAACAGGAATACCTTCTGAGCATTGAGGGGAAATAAATGCATCCAGCCTATACACAACTCACAGAACATACCGCAGCGCTACTGGGCTTAACCGTTGCAGAAATCGACTTTGACAGCTCACTGCTGTTGCAAGGTATGGAATCAATTGGCCTAATGCGCACGGTCAATCTGCTACGCAAACTGGGAGTGGTATGTTCATTTGATACGCTGAAAAAACATCCCACGCTGAACAGCTGGCTTGCCATGCTTGACGATGGCGCCTTAACCCCCTCATTAGAGAGGGGATTGCCGGCATCAGATATGAGCAAGCCTTTCGCATTAACACCGGTTCAGCAGGCTTACTGGATGGGTCGTCAGGAAGATCAGCCTCTGGGCGGAAACAGTTGCCAGGTTTACATAGAATTTCAGGGCGCTGACCTGTGTCCGGAACGCCTTGCCCTGGCTTGCAATCGTTTGATTGAACGGCATCCCATGCTGCGTGCACAATTTACTGACCAGGGAGAACAGCATGTGCCGGCTCAATTACGGACGTTCAAGCTCTCAGTTGATGATCTTCGGACGCACTCTGCTGAGCAATGTGCTGTTCGCCTTAATCAGCATCGTGATGACTATTCACATTATTGCGCGGATATAAATGAAGGATGGCCATTGCGTGTAGCGCTCTCACGCTTACCCGGTAAAAGCAGCCGTCTTCACCTGAACCTCGATTTGCTGGTCGCAGATGTGCTAAGTATCAGCATTCTGTTGCGAGATTTAGCCTATTATTATCAGCATGATGCACCAGAATTAGCGCCCTTCACGGCTAACTTTTCCCAATACCTGCAACGGCATGAGCTTGAGAGTGAAAAACGCCGGCACATTGCGCAGGGTTACTGGAAACAACGTTTACCTTTCTTACCGGGTGCACCCACATTACCACTGGCGCAGCAACCTGAAAAACTGACTAAACCACGCTTTACCCGCCGTGACTATTTAGTCAAAAACCCTCAATTAGCTGCGCTTGAAACCAAGGCCAAAAAGCAGGGGGTGACACTCGCAATCGTTTTTTTAACGTTGTATTGCGAGGTGCTGGCACGCTGGAGTGAGAACAAACATTTCCTGCTCAACATTCCACTCTTCAACCGCCATGAACTGGTTCCCGCGGTATCCGATATGGTGGCCGACTTCACCTCTCTGCTGCTGCTTGAAGTGGATTTCCGTCGCCCGGCAAGCTTCACCGAACATCTTCAGCAATTACAATCGCAATTGCATCGCGATATCACGCACGCTGACTATTCGGGCGTTGAAGTGTTACGCGATCTGGCGCGCGCCGATGGCACGGCTCCCCGCAGCGCACCAGTGGTATTCGCCCTCAATCTGGGTAAACCGTTCGTTCCCGATGAAGCAGAAAAGACGCTCGGGGAGTTAGGCTGGATGATTTCGCAAACCCCACAGGTCTGGATAGATCATCAAAGTTACCCCACCCGCGAGGGGCTGATACTGAACTGGGATAGCGTCGATGACCTATTTCCAGCCGGTATGGTCAGCGCGCTTTTTAACAGCTGGCTGGCACGCCTGCATCTGCTTATTGAACAAGAGTGGGATGTCCTGCCAGAGAGGGGACTACTGCCCGAAACGCAGGCAACGCGTAGCCGCATTAACGCAACCGCAGAAAGTCTGCCACAGGCACAGCTGCATGACGGATTCTTCGCACAGGCGCGCAGGCAGCCTGATGCCCCTGCCATTTTCACCGCAGAAGGCTGTCTGAGCTATCAGGTGCTGTCACAGTACGCCTTACAGATGGCACATCGTCTTCAGCAGCTAGGTGTTAAACCGCAGGATCGCGTCGCGATTAATCTCCCTAAAGGTGGCGAACAGATTGCTGCTGTACTGGCCGTTCTGGCTGCTGGCGCGAGCTGGGTGCCACTGGCGATGCATCATCCCCTCGCCCGCCGTGCCCTGATTTGCCAGAGAGCAGAAGTCGTCTGTGTGATCACGCAACTGTCAGAGAGCTGGCCTGAAACGATCGCCGTTTATGATCTACAGCAGCATGGGTTTAATGCATCCTCTGAATCTTTGCCTGCGCCGTTACCAGGAGAGGGCGAGAGGCTGGCATATATCATCTACACCTCAGGCTCAACGGGTGAACCCAAAGGCGTGGCTGTCACACATCGAGCCGCCTGGAACACTATCGCTACCTTAAATCATCGTTTTGACATCAATCGCGATGACCGTGTCCTGGCGCTATCCGGACTGGAGTTTGACCTGTCGGTTTACGACATATTTGGATTGCTGTCAGCAGGTGGCGCCATCGTGATGCCCCGCGAGGATGAGCGGCGCGATCCGGATACGTGGCGACGCTTGTCGCAGCAGCATCGCGTGACGCTCTGGAATTCGGTACCAGCCCTGATGGAAATGCTGCTACTGACGAACTCAGAGACACCGTTTCTGCCTCATTTACGCCTGGTATGGGTATCCGGAGACTGGGTTGCCCCCGACCTTGCACAACGCCTCAGGCATAAGCTGTTACAAGCGGTGCGTATCGTTGCCATGGGCGGCGCAACAGAAGCCGCTATCTGGTCAAACGCCTTCGAAATCACACCAGACTTTGATGTCAGAGAACGTGTGCCTTACGGCTATCCCCTTTCCAACCAGCAGTTCAGAGTCATGGATGAATGCGAATGCGATTGTCCTGATTGGGTACCCGGCGAGTTATGGATTGGCGGCGAGGGGCTTGCTCGCGGTTATGTGGGCGATTTGCAACAAACGGCGCAACGCTTTGTGCAGCATGATGGCCAGCGCTGGTACCGAACCGGCGATCGCGGCTTTTACTCGCCTGAAGGGCTGCTGCATTTTCTGGGACGGCAGGATACCCAAATCAAACTCGATGGTAACCGTATTGAACTGGCTGAAATCGAATCGGCTTTACGTCAGCTAAGTGGCGTTAAAGCGGCATTTTGTCTCGTGGTTAACCACCAGCTTGCTGCGGTAGTGACTTCGCATATCGCCATAAATACCTCTGCACTCGTAGAACAGCTGGCCACAACGCTACCCACTTACATGGTGCCAAAACGCATTTTAGTGACAGAAGATTTGCCCCTTACGCCAAATGGAAAGGTAGACCGAGCCGAATTAAGCCGCCGGGTTATCAACGCTTCTACTGAAGTCGAGTCCCCCGGCACGGTCACCACTGAAGAAAACCCGCTGCAGGCGCAGCTCCGCCATTACTGGCTGGAAGTGCTGGATCTGCCGTCACTGGATGCTGAGATGAGCTTCTTTCAGTTGGGCGGCAACAGCTTACAAGCCATGAGGCTGGTAAACCGTATCAATCAATCATTGGGTATCCAGCTATCACTGCGCCAGTTCCTGAGTCACGCCACATTGTTGGCGCTCACCCATTTCATTGAATCAATTTGTCCTGCCGTCATAACGACTGAAGAGGGAGCACTATGAATTTGTCCACATTAATCCAGGAGTTTAAAGCGGCCGGCATAACGTTATGGTGTGAAGGTGATGCACTCCGATATCGTGCTCCTGCAGGCGCGATGACAGCAGAAAGAATTGCTCTGTTGCGCCAGCACAAATCCGATCTGCTCCACGCGCTGGCAACACCCGACTGGATAGAGGACAGCAACAACCGTTTTGCACCCTATCCGCTCACCGGATTGCAATCCGCCTACCTGATGGGCCGCAATGAAGCCTTTACCTATGGTGGTGTGGATTGTCACGGTTATCTTGAGTTCTGCTTTACCGAACTGGACGTACCCCGTCTGCAGGCAGCGTGGCAATCGCTGATTGCTGCACATGATATGTTGCGTACGGTGGTCTATGAAAATGGCACACAGCAAACACTCCAGGACGTACCCAAAGCCATGATTTCGGTCGAAGACCTTCGCTCTCATTCTCTGGCCACTCAGCAGCAACGCTTGCTGCAGCGAAGAGAAGCCTTTAGCCATTATCAGAGTCAGCCCGATTGCTGGCCATTAATCGGTCTCAATGTGACAAAGATGCAAGACAGTGCCGTGTTGCATATTTCATTCAACCTGCTGGTCTGTGACTTCCAGAGCGCACGACAGCTGCTCGCACAATTAAACGCGGCCTATCAGGGCGAAAACATAACAGCGCCGACAGTGACATTCCGGGATTATGTGATAAACAGCCAGCGCCGGGATTCAAACCGCGCCTTTCAGGACGCAAAAGACTACTGGCTCACACGTTTGGATAGCCTACCCGCTGCGCCCCTCTTACCCTCTTGCACACTGCCTGTGACAGCTCGCTTTTATCGTGAAGGTTTTGTGTTGCCGCCTGATCAGTTCACCCAACTCAGTCAGAAAGCCGCCGATCATGGCACAGGCCTTAGCGCTTTGTTCGCAACGATCTATGCCGCAACCTTGCAGCGATGGGGAGCCGGCAATCACTTTGGTCTGAACCTGACCATGATGCAACGCCAGCCCCTGCATCCGTCGATTGACGCGGTGATCGGCGATTTCAGTGCGGTGGAGTTACTTGAAGTGAACTATATGCCGCAGCACTCACTGATTGCCCAAGCCACTGCGTTACAGGATCAATTATGGCGTGACCTTGACCACAACGCGTTCACGGGCATTGATGTGATGCGGGAGATTGCGCGCAGGCGCGGACGTGAAGCCGCACTCTATCCGGTGGCCTTCACCTGTGCCATCAGCAGTGGAATGGATTGCTGCGCTCAGTTACTGCAGGGTGCACAGCAAACTTACAGCATTACCCAAACGCCGCAGGTTGCACTCGATTGCCAAATCGCGCCAGGCGAAACCGGGTTGAATATCAACTGGGATATTCGAGAAGGCACGCTGGAACCGCAGACTGCCGCAGAAATGTTCAGTGCGTTCAGGGAAACTATCCTGTCCTTATGCGATAACCGTCAGGACTGGCAACAGCCCATTACCATCCCCCTCCCTCTGGCGCAGCGTCAGCGCCATCAGGCGCTAAATGAGACAGATATGCCATTGCCGCAAGGCCTGATGCACACCCCCATCTGGCAACAGGCGCAAAAAACGCCCTCTGCTTTGGCCGTCATGGACACGCATGAACAGCTTAGTTATCAAGAATTGATAGCAGAAGCCGATGCGCTTGCCGCGTGTCTCATCACGAAGGGTATCCAACCCGGTGGACGGGTGGTTATCGCCCTGGAGAAAAGTGTGCGCCAGATTATCGCTGTGCTGGCCGTGATGCGCGCGGGCGCAGTGTGGATCCCACTGGACATCTCTTTACCCCATAAACGCCAGGCGTGGCTGCTGAGCCTGGCACAACCGGATATCATTCTGGCGCACAGTACTTATCATCTCAACACAGATGAATACGCGATGATCAGCACTGATCGCGTTGAGGCCACACGCATGCCTGCCTTCTGGCCGGAGGTCAGCCCAGCGTCGTTGGCTTATGTGATTTATACCTCAGGTTCAACCGGTGAACCAAAAGGCGTGATGATCAGCCACCAGGCAGCACGCAATACCCTGGAAGCGATGAATCAGCGACTGCAACCCACGCAACATGACCGTCTGCTGGGATTAGCCAACCTGAGTTTTGACCTCGCGGTTTACGATGTTTTCGGTATCCTTGCTACCGGCGCCGCACTGGTACTCCCGGCTCCAAAATACCGTAGCGATCCCTGGCAGCTAACCCAGCTGATTCGCGAGCATCAGATCACATTATGGAACTCAGTGCCTGCGCAACTCGCCATGCTGGTGGACTATCTGCATAGCGATGGCGACACCCAATGCCCTTCTTTGCGCGCAGCGCTGCTCTCGGGGGACTGGATTCCGGTCGACCTTCCTGCCCGCACCCGAGACCTCTTGCCGAATGCTCAGCTTTTCAGCTTAGGGGGCGCGACCGAAGCCGCAATCTGGTCAGTCATATATCCGATTACCACCGTCCCCGCAGAGTGGGTCAGCATCCCTTATGGCCGTCCTTTGCCTAACCAGCACATCTATGTGCTGGATGCAGCAATGCGTGAGCTTCCAGACGGCGTGGCGGGAGAATTGTATATTGGCGGATCCGGTCTGGCACTGGGATATGCCGGCGATGCGGAAAAAACCGCGCAGCACTTTCTCACGCACCCCGTGAGTGGTGAGAGACTTTATCGCACGGGTGATTTGGGTGCCTACCTGACGGATGGCAATGTGCAGTTTCTGGGACGGGAGGACGATCAACTCAAGGTGCGTGGTCACCGTATTGAGCTGGCGGAGATTGAAAGCACGCTCATTCGCCACCCTGATGTTGCCTCCGCCAATGTGCTGGTGATGGATCGCGGACAAAGTACGCAACGCTTAGTGGCTTTTGTGACCGCAGCACAGCGGCATTGTGCCCTGAACGCCTCACAGGTTGGACACATCCTGCCGCAACAGGCGCAATCTATTGCCAGCCAACTGGATCGCGCGGCCGTCCTTCAATTGGCACAGGGCATTGAAGAGGTGTCATTGCTGGCAATGGCTCAGGCACTGTTGAGTCTGCCGCAGTTTGCCAGTGCGAGAAAAGACCCGGTAGCATTGAATGACCTGATCAGCAGCGGCGCGGTGGCTTCACGCCATGAACGCCTGATTGGGCGCTGGCTGCGCGCGTTGACGCAGCAGGGCTTTTTACAACAGGTCGATGAAGAGCACTTTGTTGCACAGCGCCAGATCACTTCGCACGACGTAGAGCAGCGCTGGCAGACGCTCCACCAGTTGGGGAACAAGGTGAACTGGGGAGCGGCCATCCTTCGCTATATGCATGACAGCCATCTGGCGTTACCGGCACTGATGCGCAATGAAGCAGACCCGTTGGATTTACTGTTCCCGGAGGGTCAGACCCATGTAGCCGAAGCAGCCTATCGCGATAACCTGGTGAGCCGCACGGTCAATGCGCTGGTCTGTGCCACCATTTGCCAGATTGCACGCGAAAAGAACGGTGAAACGCTACGTCTGCTGGAGGTCGGTGCGGGCGTTGGTGGAACCAGCCTCGACCTCATTCCCGCGCTGGCAGCCTTCCCGGTGGATTACCTGTTTAGTGATTTATCCAACTACTTTCTCAACGAGGCGGAAAAGCGCTTCAGCCAGTGGCCCTGGGTACGCTACGGCCTCTATGACATTAATCAGCCCGCACTACCGCAAGGTATTGAGCCTGCGTCACGCGATGTCATTCTGTGCGCAAACGTATTGCACAATTCACGTCACGCGGCAGATGTTATTGCGAAACTGAAGGAAATTCTGGTTCCCGGCGGCTGGCTGGTGTTTATCGAAGCCACCAGCAACAGCTATCAGATTATGTCATCAATGGAGTTCAAAGAGGGATTAACCGGCTTTGAAGATTGCCGTCTTGAACAGGGCACCACATTTATTAGCGTTAATGAATGGCATCACTATTTGGAGCAGGCGGGCGCGACGGAAATTGTTATCGCGCCGCAGGAGGCATTAGCGTTGAACGATTTGGGGCAGCATGTATTTGCCGCACGATTTAAGACTCATCAAGCCACCCTACATCCAGATGAATTGCATCACCATCTAAGCCAATGGCTACCTGGGTGGATGTTACCGGATGAGATCCACCAGCTCGATCACCTGCCCTTAACGTCTAATGGGAAAATTGACCGCCGGGCGCTGGCGTCACTGATACCCACCAAAAGGACAGAACGTTCAACGACTGCTGCAGCACCCGCCAGTGCTCTGGAAAAAGATATTGCCAAAATCTGGCAGTCGGTGCTCAAAATCGACAGCGTCGGTCGTCACGATAATTTCTTCACACTGGGCGGAGATTCACTGCTGGTGGCGCAGGTCGTAAGTCGACTCCGCGCTACCTTACCGCAAGCATCGGGATGGCGCTGGGATACGCTGCTGCGCGCCATGATGAATGAGAAAGATTTGGCTGCGCTAGCGCAACGTTTCAGACAGCCGCAGGCCTCTCACTACATGTTGCAGGAAATTCAGCCCGGAGAGGCGAGCGCCACGACGCTGCTGCTGGTTCACGATGGCAGCGGCACGCTGGCCCCTTATCGCGCGATGCTGGAAAAAATCGACAAGCGCCAGCGCGTTCTGGGCCTGGCACTGAATACGCCGGAACAGTTCCTTGCTCAGCCAGCGGAAAGCGGCATTGCGCAACTGGCAAAGCAAGCTGTCGAAGTTATCGCTCAGGACATCAACTCGGCTCCGCTACACATTGTTGGCTATTGTCTCGGAGGGATGCTGGCGCAGGAAATCGCCTCTCTTCTGCACGCATCAGGAAAAGAGATAGCGCAACTCAGTATCATCAGCAGTTACCCAGTCCCATTCCGCATCGACGATGATTTATTGGCTGAGTATATCTTTGCGCGTGTCGTCCAGGCTGACCCGAGAGCCCTGGGATATCCCGACGATGAACAGGCTTTCCAGCGTTTGATCAATGACATACTCCAGGAAACGCCAGGTGTCATTCCGCAAGGTTCACTCGCCGCTTTCTCGCTCGGTAAACAGGATACGGGTTCGCAAGCGATTACTGCGTTAGCCAGTCGCAGTCCCGATACACGACTGGAAGCTATTCGCCGCCATTGTGCCTTAGGCGATAGCGACCTGAATACGCCGGCACGCGTGGCAGAACAATTTAAACTGATTCGTCACAGCCTGCTGGCGGTAAACGGTCATCCTCTCCAGGCTTACGATCACCCTGTGACTTTCCTGCGTCAGCTGGGAGAAATGCAGGTGCTGCCCGGCATGAATACGGAGATGACCACTTTCTGGCAGCAACACACTACTCTGCCACTACATATCCACGATATCCCAGGCGATCACTTCAGCTGCCTGAACAGCAAAAATTGCCATTACATCCTGAATGCACTGGCACTTTCAGCTGGAGAGCACAATGATTAATCGGCCGGTCATTGCTCTCCTCGGTGCGCGCGGCGCGGTTGGTGAACAGGTTATAGCGCAGTTGGCTCCAGTGGGTCACCTGCGTGCCGGAAGCCGGCAACTCCCTGTCCAACGTCATCCCGATGTGGAATACCAGCGTGTTGATCTGTTCGATGAGCGCGCGTTGCGTCAGTTCTGCCAGGGTGCTCAATTAATCATTAACTGCGCAGCACCCGGTCACCTGATTGGCGATCGCGTCGCACGAGCGGCTGCGGCGCTGGATTGTGATTATCTCGATCCTGGCGGGGATGAGCCGCTCTTCGCACGACTGCAAAACACGCAGAAAGCTTCTCCGTGCGCAGTTCTCTCTGCGGGCATGCTTCCGGGGTTATCCGGACTGCTGCTGCGAAGCGCTTTTTCCGCTTTTGACCGTCTCTACGAAGCCAAGGGCTATGCGCTGAGTTGCGAGCCCTTCTCACAAGGCGGGGCGGCCGATTTTCTTGCCAGCCTGGATAACGGTTATGGCGTCACAGGAGTAGCACTCCGTCAGGGTGAGTTGCAGCACTGTCCGGGTGGGGCTCGCATCCAGCTGCCTCTGGCACGGGCGAGCGCCATGGCGTATCCCTTTATGACCAGTGAGTGGCAGCGCATTGGGCAAGCGCATCCTCATATTGACCTGACATGGTACAACCTCTTTTCTTCTGAAGCGCTCGTGCACTGGCTCAGCCAGCGCATTAAGCGTGATGCGCGCGCTGTAGAGGATTTAGTCGCGTTAAGTGTACAGGCATGTGTTGGACAGCAGCCACAGCATCTGGTCGCCGTTGAGGCCAGTGGTGAGCGCCAGGGGATATTTGAGCGCCGGGCCTGTGTGATTGAATGTTCTTCTGGAGCACAGTTAACCGCAGCCGTAACCACCTTTACCGCATTAAATATGGTGCAAGGCAAAATCCATCCCGGCCTGCATTTTGCAGCCGATGTTTTACCCGCCACAGCAACTCTGCAATTTATGCAGCGACAGCTGGAGAACTTCTGCTGGCTCGAACTTCCCTCGCTAACAAGTCATGAAGAAGGGGCAATCTGATGCATGCTTCGCTATTGCAACAACTTAACTGTTGCCCCGCTCCACGCAGCGAAATTCTGTGTTTTCCTCATGCTGGCGGCAGCGCCAGCTATTTTCAGCGCTGGGCGGCCCATCTGCCTGAGGGCGTGATTTTACGCGCACTGCAATTACCTCTACGAGAGGACCGACTGGAGCTCCCACCGCTGACAGACATGGCTGAACTGGTCAGGTTGCTGATAAAAGAAGTCACCGCCTTACCCAAAAGGCCGTGCATCCTCCTGGGGCATAGCATGGGCGCAATAATCGCCTGGGAAATGGCACTGGCATTAGAGCAATGCAGGCAGCCGGTTTCTCATTTGTTCATCTCCGGGCAAACACCCCCTGATGTGATGCGGCAATCTCAGTTCCATCTGGGGTCCGATCAACAGTTAATCGCTGAGGTCGCACGTTTTTCGGCGACACCCGCGTCCTTGTTTGAATTCCCGGCTCTACGCGAGTTGGTGCTGGAGCAATTGCGACATGATTATGCATTGATAGAGCGCTGGCAGCCCACCACTACAGAGAAGCTTTCCTCTCCGATTACGGTATTGCACGGGCGAGAGGATAGCGAAGTCACTCTGCATGAAGCGCAGTGCTGGAGCAAATTTACGTCCAGCGAATTCAGGCTGTACAGCTGGCCGGGAGACCATTTCTACCTGACGACGCACTGGCAGGCCATATTACATCAACTGTGCCAAAGACTTTTTTCACACACACCGGATATGCCGTAAGGAGCTTCTGTGATCGCCGCTAATGAGTGTAAAAACCTGATGGAGATTCGCGCCGGAATTGATGCTATCGATCACCACATCGTGTCCCTGTTGCAGCAACGAATGGAGTACGTTCTGTCAGCGGCACAATTTAAACCTAATCTGGAAAGTATTCCTGCTCCCGATCGTGTTGAGCGCATGCTGAGCGAACGTCAGAGGTGGGCCTTGGAGAAAGGATTAGATCCACACTTTGTCATCGGTTTATTCCATCGCATCATCCCCTGGTATATCGAAACGCAAACCGCCTACTGGCAGCAGAATCAGCACAGATCCTAAATTGACTTCCCGGCCACACCGGGAAGTTTCATTTTGCATGTTTTTCTAAAGAAAGAGTTCGGCAAGCAAAAGTGTTGCTGATTGTCTGTCCACATTCTCACTGACACACTTTTAGCCGACAAAAAAGTCGCTTCTATTGTGGAGAATACCTTGGAAAACAATAATAAAAATTGGGCGCGCTGGACCACGCCCCTTACCTGTCTGGCGCTGTTAATCAATGCCCATTGCGCGCTGGCAGAAGATACCTTGCAAGTCACGGCAGACAGCAAAACGGCACCAGAAAAAGGCTACGTTGCACAGACCAGCACGACGGCAAGCCGCACCAATGAATCCATTCTCGCCACGCCCCAGTCAGTATCGGTGATTACCCGCAGCGAAATGGACGATCGTAACGTGCAGAGCACCACTCAGGCCCTGCAGTACACGCCGGGAGTGTATGCCTCAACCTCCGCGATCTCCTCACGCTTCGATTATTTCAACATCCGTGGTTTTGACTCAACACTGAACGGAACCTTGCTGGATGGATTGCGATCCACCACTCAGCAGTCCTACGTACGCTACGAACCTTACGGATTGGAACAACTGGACGTGCTGCGTGGCCCCAATGGTTTCCTCTACGGCGCAGGATCGCCAGGCGGTATCATCAACGCCATCAGCAAGCGCCCCACGTTAAATGCACAACATGAAGTTGCCATTCAGACCGGCAATCATGGCCGCATGCAGGGCCAGTTCGACAGCTCCGGACCGCTCAACGATGATAAAACACTGCTCTATCGCGTGGTGGGTGTGGGGCGTGACAGTAATACCCAATTCAACAACGTCCCGGATGACACCCTGTACCTGGCACCGTCCTTGACCTGGCGCCCCGATGCCGATACCTCATTGACCGTATTGGCCTCGGTTAGCCGCAATAAATTTGGCCCGCCACGCCCTTACCTGCCGCTGTATGGCACCTTGCTCAGCAACCCTAACGGGCAGGTCAACCGCAACAGTTATCTTGATGGGACCAATCTCGATAATCATATGACTCAGAGCAATCTGGGTTACGAACTGGACCACCATTTTGGCGATCGCTGGACCTTCCATTCCGCCAGTCGCTACACCGAAACCGACCTGATGACGCAAACGCTTTCAGGCGCGTCGCTGGCGGCGGACATGCGAACGCTGAATCGCGTGGCCTATGAGTTCGGTATTAAAGGGAAAGTCTTCGCCACCGATAACAACCTGAAGACCGAGTGGGATGCAGGGCCCGTACACGGTTCCAGCGTCGCGGGCGTGTCGTTCCGCCACACCGGGGAGGATTACTATCTGAACTATGGCCGGGCCAGCAGCATTGATATTTACCAGCCGACCGGCAACGGTCGCTTCCCGACAACTTCGCCGTATACCAGCACGCAGCAGAATGCTAACGAAACCGGCGTTTACCTCTCCAACAGCCTCGCATTGTTCCAGCATCTGAACCTTGACCTCTCTGCGCGTCAGGATTGGGCTGTGGTGAACACCAAAAACCGTCTCAACGACACTTACACTTCGCAGGACGATCAGCGCTTCACCTGGCGGGCAGGCTTAAGCTGGATAACGGATATCGGCGTGGCACCTTATGTCAGTTATGCCACCTCATTTGCGCCAGTCCTGGGCACTAATTTCTATGGTGACGCCTACAAACCCACCACCGGTAAACAGTGGGAAGTCGGTATGAAGTATCAGCCAGAGCAGTTCGATGCGCTGTTTACGCTGGCATGGTTCGACCTGACGCAGGACAACGTGCAGACCACCGATCCCGACAATGCGTTGAACAAAATTCAGACCGGACAGGTTACCTCGAAAGGAATCGAAGCCTCAGCCACCGCCAACCTTACCGATGACTGGAAACTGATTGCCAGTTACAGCTGGAACAATCTTGAGACCAGCAAGACCACGGTGGCCGGTGCACAAGGCAAAACGCCCACCGCCATGCCCGAGCATATGGCCTCTCTCTGGAGCAATTACACCGTTGCGAGTGGCCCGCTGGCTTCATTGGGCTTAGGCGCAGGTGTACGCTATGTGGGCTCGACCTGGGCTGACACCAACAACACCATCAAAGTACCGGACTACACCCTGGTTGACGCCGCCATTCACTACGATCTGGGCCAGATCAATCCTCATCTCCATGGGCTGAATGTGGCGCTCAACGCCAATAACCTGCTTAACAAACATTATTGGGTCAGTTGCTCAACTACCACCTGCACCACGGGTTATGACCGTTCGTTAATCGCCACCTTGTCCTATCGCTGGTAAGTTAAGGAAAACATCATGATGAGAAAATCCAACCTGATAATGTTGCTGTGCGCACTCTGCCTGATGTGCAGTGTTTCTTCAGCGTGGGCAGCGATCACGGTCACCGATATGCTGCAGCGTAAAGTGACTCTGCCTGGACCAGCAAAACGCGTGGTGCTGGGAGAAAGTCGCCACATCATTACGCTGGCGCTGCTGGAGAAAGATCCTTTCCATAATCTGGTGGGCTGGGGAGACGATCTCCAGCGCTACTCACCTGCTACCTGGGAGGCGATAAAAAAACAGTATCCCGCGGCCAGTGACATTCCAGTGCTGGGCACCATGAACAGTGGCACCTTTTCTATGGAAGCGACGATCGCGGCTAAACCCGATCTGGTGATCTTCACCCTGTATGGACCGCTTCCACTGGGGCTCGATGCTCTGGATGCGGCCCACATCCCTTATGTGTTTGTTGATTTCTTCCGTAAACCGCTAGTGAACACTGTGCCAAGCCTGAAGATGCTCGGTCAGTTACTCGGCCAAGAGGCACAGGCCGAACAGGTGATCGCGTACTGGCAACAGCATATGGATGAGGTTGCAAAACGCCTGGCAAATGTCAGCACGCGTCCCTCGGTATTTTTCCATCTCAATCCGGGTAAAGGAGATTGCTGCTTTACCTCAGGACCCAGCAATATGAGCGATTTCATTGCTGCGGCAGGTGGACATAACATTGGCGCCGACATGCTGAGCGCGCCGATCGGCAAATTGAACCCGGAATACATCCTGTCACGTAACCCTGATTTTTATCTGATGGGCGGTGGCTCCGCCGTGAGCCGCGACGGATTACAAATCGGCACCGGAGCCGATGCAAAGCAGGTCGCCCAGAGCAGTCAGCACCTCCTGACCGCGCCAGAAATCGCCCATTTACCGGCGGTGAAAGTCGGGCATACAGGTGGTGTCTGGTTATTCTTCTTCGACAGCCCGCTCTATTTCGTCGGGATCGAGGCCATGGCGAAAATGTTCCATCCCGCGCTGTTTGCTGATCTGCATCCTGAGGCGACGCTAAACACCTTGACCAGCAAGTGGTTGTCGGTGCCGCTAAAGGGCACATTCTGGACGGCACTGCCCGTGCAATAAGCACTGCAGGGCAGCGCTGTATTGCGCTGCCCTCGGGGAAACCACGATGAAATCACCCTCAAAGCTTCTGACAGCGCAGATCCTGCCCGCGCTCGCAATCAACCTGCTGTCAGGCATCTTGATTACCGTAAGCTATCTGCTGCAGGCACTGCTGTTCACGCAATGGATCATGGAGCTGAATGCATCCACATCGAATACGCTCATGATGCTGGTGGTGATGCTGATGGGAAATGCATTGCTCAGGGCTGTGTTGATGGGTTTCAGGGCCATGCAAACCGAGCAGTTAGCTGCAAATGTGCGTACCCGTTTGCGTCTGCAGCTGTTTCGCCCTCTGCTGACACCTGGCTTTGATGTCATGCAACACCATTCTGCAGCAAAATTACAGGCCACGCTGGTCGAAGGCGTGGAAGTGATGGAAGGATTTTACAGCCGCTATCTGCCCGCACTGCTACTGGCTTTACTCAGCGGTGCCGTCACGGTGGTGACCCTGGCCAGTTTTGACCTGTTCTCGGGCGCGATATTGCTGCTGTTTATGGTGGCCTGCCCGGTGATCGATCATCTGTTTATGCGTCAGCAACGTCAGCATATTGTGAGTGTATTTGCCGCCATGCAGCAGTTTGCAGAGGATTTTATGGATGCGCTACGCGGCATGCTGACACTCAAAGCCTGTAATGCTGTGCCACGCTTTCGCGTCAAAATAGCTGACCACGCGGCATCACTCCGCCGCGAATCCATGACAACCCTGCGAGTGACGATGATGCGTGGCGGTATCACTCGCTTCGTATCGCTACTCGGTACCGCCGGGCTCCTTATCATAAACGCCTGGCGCACGATGCAGGGTGCCGTGGATCCCGCCCTGATGCTATTGACGCTGTTTATCACCTGGGAGGCTTTTCGCCCTATCCTTCAGCTGGAAACGGTATTCCATACCTTGTGGGCCGCGCAGGAAATTCGCCCGGCAATACAGGAATTATCCGCCTCCACTGCCAACCTACACGACCCTGACTCTCCCCACCCGATGCCGGTTGGTAACACGCTGCGTTTAGAGGCGATCACTTATCGCTGGCCGGGCCAGTCACAGCCGCTTTTCAATAACCTGACGCTGACCATTGCAGAGAATCGCCACACCGCCTTCATCGGACCTTCAGGATCGGGCAAAACCACTCTGTTCCAGCTGATCGCACGGTTTATCGCACCGCAATCAGGTGCAATTTATTTGGGGGATGAGCCGATCAGTGAGCTTTCGATTGCCGCATTTCGTCGTCGTATCAGCTGGGTGTCGCAGCAGGTTTTCTTAATTGACGGCACCCTGGCTGAAAATTTACGGCTGGGCCGCCCTGACGTCACTGAAGCGGAAATCTGGCAGGCATTGCAGCAGGCGCAGTTGGCAGAATGGGTTCAATCACTGCCTCAGCGCCTGAATACACTGGTGGGTGAAAATGGCGGGCTGTTGTCCGGCGGGCAGCGGCAACGACTGGCTATCGCGCGCGCACTACTCAAACAGTCCCCCATTCTCATTCTGGATGAAATCACCTCGAATCTTGATGTGGTCAACGAGGCAGCCATCCAAGGGGTCATCTCATCACTCAGCGGTCATTGCACGCTTATTAGCATTGCGCATCGGCTGAACACGATTGCGCAAGCCGATCACATCGTGGTGCTGCAGGACGGTGACATCATCGAACAAGGTTCACCCGCGAGTCTGAGTCTTGAAAACGGCTATTACGCTTCGCTGCTTCAATCGCAGGAGACAATCTTTTGAACACCAACACGCCTCCCGTTGCCCCATCACTTTGGCGAGCGATGTTCTCCCCCCTCAGGGCACATCAATCCCGACTCTTCTCCACACTGGCGGCGGGGATCGTGGCGCAATGCACAGCCTTCACCTGCATGATTATCGCGGGCTGGATCTGCACCCTGGTGCTCAGCGGTTCATCGCCCGATACGCTATGGTTATATTTCGTTGTGATAGCCTTCTGCGTAGTGTTGACCGCCCTGGCCCGCTGGGCTCTGGCGTGGTTATCACATGACCTGGCCTTCGCACTGATTGAAACGCTGCAAATGGGTATCTTTGATGGCATCGCTCGCGCCACACCTGGACATTCAAATCAACATCGTATGGGAGATGTCGTGGCGACAGCCACCAGCGATGCCGAGCTTATGGAGCGTTTTTATGCGCACATGCTGGTGGACTATCTCACCGCGTTTCTGATGCCTGGGATTGCCCTCGTGATATTGCTGTTCGTGAGCCCCTGGCTGTGCGTGATTTTTTTGCCTTGTGTGTTGATGATTGTCGTGGCGCCGTTGTTTAGCTCGCGATGGGCTAAAAGACAGGGAAAGGCCGTTGCAGAGAGCAAAAGCGAGTTAAACAGCCATATTACCGAACTCGCACAGGGCTGGAGAGACATTCAGATGTTTGGTGCTGAAGGTCGTTACAGCCTGACGTTGCAACAGGCCAACGCCAGATTAAACAACGCGCAACGCAAATACGGGGCGCGTAGCGGACTGGAGCAGGGATTGCGGGATGGCCTGATGGCGCTTTCGCTGATTACATTGCTAGTGGCCAGTCTTTACACCCATCACCACATGGGCCTGCCGCTCGCCTGGCTGCCGTTTATCCTCAGTATCGGCGCCGCGGCAATCGTTCCTCTGCTGGAAGTTTTGCAGGTCGGTGGGCAATGGGGCGCATTGAGAGCCAGTGCCGAGCGCATCTTTTTACTTCAGCAGTTACCTGAACAGGTTCATGACGGCCAGGCGTTAATAACCCCCCAGGGGCATCGACTGCAATTTAACAACGTCAGTTTTCGTTACCCGCAAAGCGATACCCCGGTGCTGAACAACCTTAGCTTCACCATTGAACTGGGAGAAAGAGTGGCCATCGCGGGTATGTCAGGCAGCGGTAAGACTACCCTCGCCTATTTATTGCTGCGCTTCTACGATCCGACATCAGGTACGCTTTCACTCAATGGCACAGACCTGTCGGCATTTAGCCTGAAGACGTTGCGACAGCAGATTGCCTGGGTATCGCAGGAGAGTTGGCTGTTTAACGATACCATTGAGAACAACATTCGCCTGGGCCGCCCCGATGCCACCTTTAGCCAGATTGAGCAGGCAGCGAAATCCGCCTGTGCGAATGAATTTATCAGCGCATTGCCACAGGGCTATCGAACCATCTGCACAAAAGGAGGCGAAAACTTGTCAGGAGGCCAGCGGCAGCGTATCGCTTTGGCACGAGCCTTAGTCAGTGACGCACCGGTGATAATACTGGATGAAGTCTCTGCAGGTTTAGATGTCGAAAATGAGCGCCTTATCCTTGCCGCCCTTGAGTCTCTTCCCAAAACCCGCACCCTTATTATGATCGCGCATCGTATACCGATGCTGAAATCCGCCGATCGCATTCTGCTGCTCGCCAACGGACGAATCGCAGCAGCGGGCAGCTTTGATGCGTTAACCGCTGAAGGCACATCTCTTTCAGCATTGCTGGAGAATCCACATACTAAGTAAGCACTCGCATATCACGTGCTGTAAGGTTCAGTAGCACGTACACCCTCATAATGACCCTGGTGCGCCTCAAAATCTGGCGTCACAATTCTCTTAGAAGTTGATCGCCCCATAATCTGAACACAGATCACAAAACCAGCACTGAAAATTTTGTAATCGATTACTTTAAGCTAATTTGTAATCGATTACTTATCATAAGAGGCTGAATAAAGATGAAAAAATTGATGGTGTTGGTGGGGATGTTTTCCATGCTTAGTGCTGTGCCTTCACAGGCGTTAGCAGCGGGCGTTGAAGATGAAATTGGACTTCAGATGTACACCTTAAGTCATGTCGGCACACCAGCTGAACAGTTCGCCATGGCCCATAAAGCGGGCTTCGAGCACGTTGAACTGGTAGGCACCCATGGTCTGGAAGCCAAAGAGCTGAAATCCTTGCTGGATAAAAATCACCTGACCGTGACCTCATCTCACGTGCAATTAACGGCACTGGAAAGCGACTACGCGCAGACCGTGGCGTTCAATAAAGCGGTGGGTAATCACACCATCGTGGTTCCATGGATTAAACCGGAAGATCGCCCGGACAGCACCAAAGCCTGGATAGACTATGCACAACACCTGGATTAACTCGGTGCGAAACTGCGTAAAGACGGCATCCAACTCGCTTACCACAATCACAATTTCGAAATGAAGAAGTACGATGGCGTGACCGCGCTGAAGATCATCTTCAATCATTCACGGGCAGAAAATGTGACTACTCCCCGCCGTAAACGGCGAGGCTTCCCACTTCTCAGGCTGCTACTGGCACAGAGCCAGACTGACGCAAGCCTCCATGGGCTTTGACGACGTGACCCGCCGCCATTAATTCTGTTATGCCCTGGCGCTGGATATTGATCGCCGCGTTAATATCACGGTCATGATCGGCACCACAGCCGGGGCATTTCCATTCGCGCACCTTTAGCGGCATTTCCGGCATCCTGTGACCGCAACAATGGCACGTTTTTGAGCTGGCGAACCACTGATCCAGTTTGACCAGGTGAACCCCTGCCGACTCCGCTTTGTAGGCGAGTTTAGCCACAAATCCAGACCAGGCCGCATCCCCGATATGACGGGCAAGTCGACGTTTTTTCATCATGTTTGCCGATTTCAGCGTTTCCACAATCACCGCTTGGTTTTCGTCGATAATTCGTCTGGAAAGTTTGTGCTGGAAATCAGCGCGGGCATTGGCTACCCGTTCGTGTTGCGCGGCAAGGCGTAAGCGAGCCCTGCAGCGGTTTGCGCTGCGCATCTTCTTACGGGATAGCGCCTTGCTGTCACGGCGCAGGCGGCGGTATGCGTTGACCAGATGGCGGGGGTTCGCCACCCTGCCGCCGTCATTGTCGATCAGGTAGTGCGATAGCCCCAGATCATAGCCCGCTACGGTGGTGATGTAAGTCGGCTTTGCTGCTGCCTCTTGCCCATCATCTGCGAGTATCGAAGCATAGTATTTGCCCGCCGCGTTGCGGGTGATCGTAATGCTGGAAACCTTGCCGACAATCTCCCGGTGGATGTTCGCCCGGACAGGCTTCAACTTCGGCAACTGGATAGCGTCTGTTAAAACCTTCCCGTTGGGATGGTAGCTGGATTGCCTGCCATGTTTGCTTTTGAAAGTGGGGAATCCGGCCCGTTTATGAAAGAAGTTAGCAAACGCCCGGTCCAGATTAATGACCGCTTGCTGGAGCGCCAGAGAGTCATATTCTTTTAGCCAGGCATAGCGACGTGACTTCTTCGCCACGGCCAGCAACGGCTTTATATCACGGACTGGCCTGAGGGAAACGCCGTGATGCTGGTACATATGACGGCTGATATGAAGGGCTTTATTGTAGGCAAAGCGCACCGCGCCGAACTGCGCATTTAAGAATGCGGCTTGTTCTGCGGTGGGATAAATGCGTACTTTGGTTGCTCTCTTCATTTTCAGGTCCATAGCGAATTGTCGCTCACTTTACGTGCGGCAGAATGCGTGTTCAATGGGCTATACATAACCAGACATTTGCGGGTTATCTCTCACGCCGCCATAGCGTCAGTAAACGGGTCGTGCATCTGATATTTACGACGAAATACCGCCGTAAGATTTACGACGGCATGATGATCCAGCAGATACGGGAAGCGTTCAAAGCACCGCGGAAAAGCGGGAAATTGAGATTTTAGAAATGGACGGGGAAGCGGATCACGTTCACGTTTTGATAGCGTACCCGCCGAAACTGTCTATTAGTGTGCTGGTGAATAATTTGAAGTCGATCAGTAGCCGCCGTGTGCGCATTCTGAATACAAATTTACGCAAGGCGAGTACTAGCAGGGTGCTCTGGTCACGCTCCTGTTTCGCCTGTAGTGCTGGCGGCGCTAAAATTGAAACATTGAAGGCTTACGTAGCCTCGCAGAAAACCCCTGATTAGCTCCCCCTTATATCCCCGCCCGATTGGGCGAGGGTTTACGGGGCATTTGCTAAACTGGAGATGGACGCGGCGTGGGTTTCACGCGGAGGCCAGGATCCGGCGCGCATCTTGAAAGCCTATCCGGGACGGGTCTATGCGATTCACGCCAAGGATAATGCGTCGATTGGCATCCGCGACGATGAGATGAATTTTGCGCCGCTGGGCGAAGGCTTGCTGGACTGGAACACTATTCTGCCTGCCGCCAAAGCCAGCGGCGTGAAGTGGTTTATCATCGAGCACGACAAGCCGAAGGATGCCTGGAGCATTATCACCACTTCACATCAGAATCTGCGGGCGGCGCTGGAAAAACTGCCGCATTAATCGATCAGGCACTGGCACGCACGATCAGGTGCCAGTCCATCATGACGCGTTCAGTTTGCGATTGGGGATCGTCAATCTTCTGCAGAAGCAGGCTGAACGCAGTCCGACCAATATCGCGCGATGGCTGCGCGATGGTGGTCAGCGGTGGAGAGATCATTTCAGCCAGTTCCGAGCCATCAAAGCCGGCAACGGCAATATCCCGCGGAACCTGATATCCCGCAGACTGGATAGCCGCCATCGCGCCAGCCGCCAGCGTGTCCGATACGGCAAATACCGCATCAGGCTGCGTGTAGGCGTTGAGTAACGCTGCCATCGCACGCTTACCCGCATTGTAGCTTAAATCACTGGCGTAACTCACCGCCTGCCAGGACAGACCGCGCTGTTCCAGCTCCTGCTGATAGCCCTGCTGACGCAGTTGGGCGTACTTATAGCTCAGATCATGATTGATCAGGGCAATACGTTTACGTCCGCTGGCCACCAGATGCGCCACCAGCTGGCGCGAAGCATCGACATCATCGATGCCCACACAGGAGATGTCGCCGGCATCCGCGTATTCGGCACACTGCACCCAGGGCATGTTGCCAATCAGCTGTGTCAGTTCCGTCAGCGTGGTGAAAGCATCCATGGTGATCACGCCATCCACCATTTTGCCTGCCAGCAGTTGCAGGCTTGAGCGGGAGCGATTGATGTCGGAACCGGAGTTACACAGCAAAATGCGATAGCCGTTCTGTTCTGCCTGCTCTTCGATACCTTTCACAATTTCAGCGCAAAACGGGTTGGAGATATCAGAAACCAGCACCAGCACCATTGAGCTCCGCGCCGTGCGCAGCTGGCGTGCTAACAGATTTGGCTGGTAGTTGCTGGCTTTAATGGCCTCCAGCACCTTATCCCGGTTTTTATCCTTTACGGTGTCACTGTTGTTAAGCACGCGTGACACCGTGGCCACGGAAACACCGGCCAGCTTCGCGATTTTCTGAATGGACATGATGACTCAACTTCCTGCGTCAGTTTCTGAATTGCAGGCTACCATAAATCGACGCGGGACAATAAGTTAGGTGGGATGACTGATACGGGAGATCTGGCGCGCCGGAACGCGCCTGCGTCTCAAAGGCTGACGTCGACCCAGCGTTGGTCGCGATGGCTTTGTACGATCGCCTCAACGATGGCCATCACCTGCGCGCCGTCGCTGAAGTCAGCAAAGTGTCGTTCACCTTGCGCGGGCATCTCACCCTTCTCTACCGCCTGATAAAACTGCTGCATCATGGCGCGAAAAGCATCTGGCCAGCCTTCGATGTGTCCGCCGGGAAAGCGGGCACGGGTGGCAACATCGCGGTTCATCAATGATGCATCGTCCGTTAGCGTTTGATTAGCCTGATGGCGATGACCGATCCACAACTGCTGTGGCACTTCCTGATCCCACGCCAGCGAGGTTTGGCTGCCGTTCACTTCCAGATAGAGGCGATTTTTGCGCCCCGCCGCCACCTGAGACACGCTTAAACAGCCTTTACTGCCATCATCGAAACGCAGCAGCACGAAGCCCAGATCTTCCGTATTCACCGGACAATCCTGATACTGCGCCTGTTGCGCCTGCGCGCTGAAGGTGGCCTGACCGGCCAGATTAGCTTTGCGTGTTGGCCAGACGATCGCGAGGTCAGCCATGACCGACACGATCTTGCGGCCAGTGACAAACTGGATAGTGTCGCACCAGTGAGATCCAATATCTGCCACCGCGCGCGATGCGCCGCCCTTATCTGCATCCACACGCCAGTTGTAATCGGTCTCTTCCAGCATCCAGTCCTGTAAGTAACTGCCCTGGACGGCAAAGGTGCGGCCTGTTTCGCCACTGCGCACCATGCTGGCGGCTTGCTGCACCATGGCAAACTGTCGGTAAACAAAGCTTACGCCGTTTACCACGCCGGCCTGTTCAGCCAGTGCCACTAATTCACGGGCTTCGTCCATCGTCATACAAAGAGGCTTTTCCGAGAACAGGTGTTTACCGGCCAGTAAAACCTGCTTATTGATAGCGGCATGGAGGTGGTTCGGCGTGCAGTTGTGCACAGCATGCAGGTTCGTATGCTGTAAGAAGGTGACAACGTCACCATAAGCGTGCGGCACGTGTAACTTCGCCGCCTGGACCTGTGCTTTCTCCAGCGTTGAGTCGCACAGTGCCACAATATTGATGTTGCCCAGACGCCGCAGTGCCTCAATGTGCGCGGGACCGATAAATCCGCTGCCGATAATGCCGACATTAATCATTTACGACTCCTCCTTAAGTCCAAGTTGTACGCGGATACTGCCGCTGTCATCTTGTGCGGCAAAATCATCAAAGGCACGGCTGGCGGCCGGAATGATATGTCGCTGGATGAATTCGACGCCTTCCCGTGCACCGGTTTCCGCATCTTTCAGGCAGCATTCCCACTCCAGCACCGCCCAGCCGTTGAAGTCGTACTGCGCCAGTTTGCTGAAAATGCTTTTGAAATCAATCTGCCCATCGCCTGGCGAACGAAAACGCCCGGCGCGATCGATCCAGTTTTGATAGCCGCCATAAACCCCGCTGCGGCCGTTGCGCTGATACTCCGCATCTTTGACGTGGAAGGCCTTGATACGCGAATGATAAATATCGATAAATTGCAGGTAATCAATGTGTTGAAGATGCAGATGACTGGGATCAAACAGGATATTGCAACGCGGATGATGGTTAACCTGCGCAAGGAAACGCTCAAAGGTGACACCATCATGCAGATCTTCACCCGGGTGTAATTCGTAACACACATCCACGCCATGCTGATCATAAACATCCAGCACCGGCTGCCAGCGACGGGCGAGTTCCTTAAAGGCCTCGTCCAGCAATTGTGGGTTATGCGGCGGCCACGGGTAGACATAGGGCCAGGCAAGCGAGCCGGAGAAGGTGGCATGGGCAGTCAGCCCCAGCTTGCTGGAGGCGGCTGCAGCATGTTTAACCTGCTCAGTTGCCCAGGCCGTGCGCGCGTCTCGCTTGCCGCGGACGTGTGCCGGTGCAAAATTATCAAAAGCGGCATCATGCGCGGGATGCACGGCGATCAGCTGCCCTTCCAGATGTGTCGATAACTCGCTGATGCTTAATCCATACTGCTTCAGCAATCCCAGCACCTCATCGCAGTAGGTCTGGCTGGTGGACGCGCGTTGCAGATCAAATATTGCCGGGTGATTGCACGGGATCTGCAATGCCTGAAAGCCCAGCGAGGATGCCCAATTCGCTAATCCTTCCAGTGAATTGAACGGTGCATCGGCGCCGATAAACTGTGAAAGGAAAATGCCCGGACCTTTTAACGTTTTCAAAAACCACCTCCAGTAACAACCAACACTTAATCGCGGTACTTAAATGTGAACATAAACAGCACGGCAATCACGGCAGCCGCGATCGCCGGAATCCACCAGAACATGCCCCAACTCGCGGCCGATACCTGACCCGCGACCAGGTGGTTATAGAGCGCGCCGGAGATCTGCGAACCCAGCAGCATGCCGATGCCGTAGGTGAACATCACAATCATGCTCTGCGCCTGTCCTTTGACTTTGTCGCCCGCAATGCGGTCGGTATAGATGAAGCCGACGACAAAGAAGAAGTCGTAACAGACGCCGTGCAGCAGAATCCCCAGCCAAATCAGCGCACGTCCCTCTTCGCCCATGCCCATGGCAAACAGGGCGTAGCGCACAAACCAGGCGCACATACCGACCAGCAGCATGTATTTCACGCCCAGTCGGCGGAACAGCAGCGGAATCACCAGCATGAAGAAGATTTCAGACATCTGTCCGAAGGACATCAGTGAGCTGACGTTTTCAACCCCGGCATCGGCCAGCCAGGAGGCGGTGTAGGCGTAGTAAGTACCTAACGGGATTGAAATCAGCGTGGCGCAGAGCGAAAAAATGAAGAAGTGACGGATTTTCAGCAGAGCAAACGCATCCGCACAAAACAGATCGCGCGGTCTGAATGGCAGGCCTTTAGCGGGTGCGGGTGTATGCGGCAGCGTGAAACTGTAGATTGCCAGTACCACGGAACAAATCGCCGCCACCGTGAAGACGCTGACGCTGGAAGCAATCCCCGTGAACCCGATGAACAAACCAGCGACAATCCATCCGATGGTGCCGAATACACGCACCACCGGGAAACTCTTCTCGCTGCTGGCGAGACTGTGGAAGGCAATATTATTGGTCAGCGCCAGCGTGGGCATGTAGCACAACGTGTAGCCAAACAGTAAGCCGCTCAGCAGCGCACCGTTCTCGGCGATCATCGCCTGGGGTACGAACCACAAAATCACCGCACCGGCCAGATGCATTACCGCCAGCACTTTTTGCGAAGGGAAAAATCTGTCCACCAGCATACCGAGAACAAACGGCGAAAGAATGGAAGCAATCGGGCCTGCCGAGAAAGCATCACCAATCAGCAAGGACATGTTGTGCTGGGTCATCACCAATCCCAGCGTGACCGACCAACTGCCCCAGATAAAGAACTGAAGGAACATCATTAGTGACAGCCGTGGGACCAGCATACGCTGCATTGCCTGGTCTTGCGCGGTGCCTTGTGTCGCAGCAACCATATCCAACCCCCAAAAGTAATCGATTACAAAAGTAGATAAATAAAAAGTAATCGATTACAAAATTGAATTCATAGTGGTTGATCACAAATTTTGACTAAGGTGGAAAGGGAGAATTGGTGACAGGCTTGGGGGACCACGAAAACCCTCTGAGGACTAAACCGCTTAACGATGAGTTTGTTCGAATTTGAAAACAACCGTACCTCTATAGGCGCGTTCCGCAAAACAGCGTGAAGTCCAGGCCCGTCGTAGAGTATTTAACGTCATCATGAACAACCAGGATGATCATGAGAGGAATTTCGCTTTCACACTCAATAAAAATGAAAAGTGGCAAGTCTCACCGGCTTACGATCTGACTCTTCCAGAGTGACACGCATAAAAACATAAACATCTTACTTGCGTGATATTCTCTGTCTTAAATCCGCACGAGCATCCTTTCACCAGGCAAACATTGCGACACTATCCGCCATTACTCTCTTACAGACCATTAAATGATTAGCAGTGGCGCATCGTGAAGTGACTTCAAAGGTGGAATGCTATGCCCGATCATTAATTAAGTCATTATTAACATTTGCTTTCCCGGAAGGTGGGTCGTGACGAACGTTGTGACCGGGTAACATAACTTTTTTGAGCCTGCATACTTAAAAATATAACCAAATACTCAAATCGCTGATGATTAAAATAGCGTTCAGTGGTCAATTATCGACGTCTCAACACCGGCCACAACCCGGAACTTTGAGAAATATCTAAAAATTGACACTTTCCGGGCTTTATTCTTGATATCTGATGTGTTGTACTTCTGCCAAGAGAGTAACATCGATATACTCTTCCCTAATTTGTTATCTACTGCACCACTTAATTTATTTCGTTCAGCGACAAAATATTCAGGAGAAGTTCATGAGTGATTCACTTAAAGCGTTAAACAATATCCGTACGCTTCGCGCGCAGGCACGTGAAGTGCAGCTTGCAGATCTGGAAGAAATGCTGGAAAAATTCACTGTCGTCGTGTCAGAGCGCCGTGAAGAAAACAACGCTAGCGAAGCTGCCGTGCGTGAAAAAGAAGAAAAACTGGCTAAATATCGTGAACTGCTGCTGCAAGATGGGATTGACCCTAATGAACTGCTGGGAGCATTAACGCCAACCGGTAAAACTCGCGCTAAACGTGCACCACGTCCGGCTAAATATAAATACACGGAAGAAGGTGTTGAGAAGCACTGGACCGGTCAGGGTCGCACGCCAGCAGTGATTAAAGCCGCTGTGGATGCCGGCAAATCTCTCGATGATTTTCTTATCTAATCGGGCTTTCCCCGTTTAATTTGAGTTATCGAACATTTATGGTGGGTGTTAAGCCCACCATAAAATAAACACTGATTGATATCATCACCCTTTCCCGCTTGATGAGTCCCCAAATTAAAATAATGACGGGGTTAACTATCAACTATTGTCATTGTTAACTTCACAACGCCCATCCCTGAGTGACTATACCGACACGCAATAGTGAAGGGTCATCCATGACGCGTTTTTTTGTCAGGTTTAGTTCGCCTTCAAGCCAGGTTAAATGCATGAGCTCTCTGCGCCGAAATTATTAAAACTATCGCACGGCTTGCGAGTTTGAGCGATCGCATCACTACCCTATTAATAAGTTGATTACGTGCTTTCTTATGCCTGCAGTCATATCGTGTTGCCTCACCACGTTTTGTCCATGCCGATTTTCAATCATGCGTACGCAGCGCATTGAGTTTTATCGGGGTGCCCAGCGAGGATATTCATTCGGTCTTAATCAAAATCAGAGGATCTATCGCAGAACGATAAGAGCCTCCAGGAAAGATGGAATGTGGTTATTCTAAACACGAAGTCACTATAATCACTCCTTCAACCGGGCCGCTGCACCATAAACACTTGCTGACCAGCAAACGAGAGTGCCGTTCCCGGCTGAGGCCAATCACCGACCAGAAGGAAGCCCTGACGCACAAATGCCTGCAGCCAGGTTTCACGTGAAAGAGACAGCGTAACCGGCTGAGAGTGCCCTTCTGTTGCCTGTTGCAGCACCGTAGCAGCGGTTATCCATCTCAGCGCCGAATCCTCTGTGGATTCAACCACAATCAGTACACCCTCAGGTTTTAATGCATGCCAGATGCCGTGGAGAATGTCATCGAGGCAATGAGCTGTGTGTAGCAAGCCGGTTGCCAGCACGGCATCCAGCTGTGCCGATGGACAACCTTGCCTATCCCGCAACTGATGAAGGTCATCATGGCAAGTGTCTGCACCCATCTCCATCACCTGCGGACAATCACTCCCTTGCGTCGCCGTTTGCAGCAGTGAGGCGGCTATCTGACCAAGGTATTCCGTCAACATGCTACCTGGCTGCATCGCGGCATAAAGGAGGCGGCCCTTATGCGATGAAAGTGGGTTCTGTGCCAACTTTGGATAGCGCATCACCTCGCAAAGAGACTGCGGGTCTGCGAATAACGTGTTGAGGAAGGCTTCTCCCTCAGCGTGCCACTCCAGACAGCGGCGTAGACGAATTTTTCCATCGTCGATACGTTGTTCGATGGAGTGCAGACTGGGCGCGCATTCACTGGCAAACCAATGCTGCTCGCGCTGCTCCACGATCCCTTCGTCTTCCAGAATGCAGTGCCATTTTTCCAGCAGAAATTGATAACAGTCGGCAACGCCTGCCTGCTGACGCGCATCAGCAATCAGCCAACCCTGAGCAGAGACAAACGACAGCTCATGCAGACGTTGCCAGATCATCAACGGTGCCATTGACTCGCTCTCAGTCTGAAAAGCCGCCAGAGCAGCGATCGCGGCAGCTGCCGGTAACCGCTGCGCAGCCTGATGCCCTGCACGTTGCCAAACATCATGTTGTGATGACGCAACGATAGCGGTGGCCGTCTGTGGGTTCACTACGTGCAGATTGGTGCTGCTCTCTCCATTCATAACCACTCCATCTTTAAACTGGGGGGTGAACTCATCACATACTGTGTCAGGTTTTAATTGGCTTTATTGAGGATGGGGCCAATTTCAACTCCGCCATTATGAGAATGATAATCATTATTAATTTTGACGCAAATGAAATTTAAATATATCTCCCCTTCTGTTTGTTGAACGCTATGTCCAGGAGGCCTTGAGGGAAAGTTTTACGGGAGGAATTGCAACTGCAGGTTAGTCAATGCATCAAACGTTGCAGTTATCTTTAAGTGATTATTTCAGGTAATTAATGCTGGAATTGGCGTGGAGAGTTGTAAACTTTATAAGCGCAGCGTTAATAACGAATAAGTTCAATATTTACAACACAGTGGGACCATAACCTATTAATTAAAAATCAGAAATGGCTGCCATTCAATTATTTAAGGGTTTCAGGCGTGAGATAGATATGCCACACTGTATTTTTATACAGAGTGTGGAGTCGCGGTGAAGCATGATGGGCAGATCACACAAGAGATATTAGCGCTGCTAGGGGCCACTGTGTCAGGGTTTATTCGGGAAGGCTTAGATTTTGAGGCACACGAGATTTCTCAGGCCCTGCAAAAACTTAAAGACAATGAAGCGGATTCAGTTTTAAAAGAGAAATACGAAACCCTTATCCGCCTGCTTTCAAAAATGATGCACTGATTGACGCGCTTTATGAAAAATCAGCCATCAATCATCCGGTGTTACGCCCACGACGATTTCAAGAGTCTGACGCAGTGTGTGGGCTTCAGCATCATCCTGTGCGGATTCCAGTGCCCGGATTAAACTGATGATAATGGCTTTGTTCGTTATCTGTCCTTCCGAGGCCAACACATTACGAATGATAGCGCCTAACACCGCGGCCTCATCTTTCAAACCCGGACCCGCCTGGCGGAAACGTTCAGCCAGTTCCTGATCGGCAAGCGCAGAAAAAATGTCTTCTGATGTATGCATGATTTGTTTCCGAGTTTTATGTTGTCATGGATTAAACAGGGTTGCCATCAACCTGAAAATCAGTGTTTTCTGTTATTGCCTGAGTGATGCGAGTCCGTGTACAGGTACTGGACTGAATTGATTCCCTCAGCTCTTTGTTGTTTGGCCCGCTCTCCCTCGGTAATGCTCTTTCTTACCTCGGCAATGGTCTGGGCGATCAATTGCCGCCTGTAAGTATCATCTGACTGGCCTTCCATAACCTGAAGTTGTTCGATGAGTGCATGGAAAGAGACAGGCCCCGCTCGCTGGAGCAGAGCCAGAGTGGCTTCACCGATGATTTCATCTATTAACTGCTGGCGTTCACTTCTGTTCATATACTTCTCTGATAACGGCATCTGCATGGCAATTTTTTACTGTAAACAAACTGCAAATTGCAATTCCGCCACTGAGCCAAAAGTCATTCATATGCCATGCACATCCAGAACGGTCATGTTGTACAACTATGGCTTTAAAAGGAATTACTCTTCGCGGTCGAAAAGCAGTCCAATAAGCTGATGATAGTGATGTTCTTCTTCAGCGTTGGCTGACGTTTCCAGACGGCGAAGTAATTTGGTGCAGAGAGATTTACGATTCAGATTTTTGCCCTCACGCAGGATCTCTACCACGATTTGACCTAGTGTTTCTTGCTGTGAGGGCAGAGAAGCTTTATTAAAATATTGAGCAATCGCTTCCGACGAATTCGGAGTGTATCCATTCTGACGCATGTGTTTACCCTCTCATGTTGGGCCAGGCAAATGGCCTGATAAAGTTGTACAGTATTGGAAATAACTGTACAAAAATATATTCAATAACGGCGGCCTGATTTTTTGCAAAAAGTGCTCTCGGGAGACAAATAACCTGTCGAAACAGAAATATCTTAATCGCTGTTCTCACAAGCATTTTGATGGGTAAAGTGTAATGGTGTTGAAAACCCAGGCTACTTTTTCACATTTTCAATTGGCGATAGCGTAATGCTATCTGAGCTCTCACTCATACGCCGCAAGGGTGAGCGGCTGCGCTTATCTTCTGACGAGGGCTGTCGATAATCGTTCAACCAGTCAATCGCAGCTAATACGGCTTGTTTACGCTCTGGCGTATCAGCCTCTTCGGCCATGCGATGCAGTTCCTGATTTAATTGTATAACACTGATTTTTTCACGGCGGGCAAGAATCTGATAAGCAGCCTCGCCTAAAATTTTGTCTGAATTATCCATTGTATTACCTCCTGAGAATCGGGCTTACGCTGAGTCCTCAGGATCTATTGTAGCTGATGAGATATTTGCGTTAAACCAAGCGGCATGATGCTCAGGCTTAGTGATGCCAATCTGTTGATATCAACACACGCCAGTTCTGGGATTATAAACATCCAATAGATTTATCTGAATGATCTTCGCAGGGTTTACATCCTGTGAATCACTGCCAGGCTCAGGCTAAGGTTACATTTATTTCTCAGGCGGTAAATTATGAATAAGTACGCAATTTCTGCGACATTACTATCCATCACGCTTTGCGGGCTGTGCTCTTTCGGCGCGTATGCGGGTGTTTTTGGTTAGTCGTAGCGGCAGAGAGTGGCCTGGCGTCAGAGACGCTGCCAAAACGTAATGACTCCGGGCTGCGCCTTCTCTCCTCAGTAAAACGTCATCTCGTCATACGGCTGTGCCCGACAGGCGTTTAATCTGCTTTCCAGATCGCCTGCATGGAGTTCCAGCTTATGGCCGTCCGGATCGAGGAAATAGAGTGATTTTCCTTCACTTTTGTTAACCTTCCATTCTATGACGCCTGCAGATTTCAGCCTCTCAGTAAAAGCATCAAACACTTCGTCTTCAATGCTGAAGGCATAGTGCGTGTAATCTTTTCCAATCGAAAGGGTGTCCAGTGAAAGGCAGAGCCAAAGTTCACCTAATGAGAGATAGGCGCCGTTCTTCCATTGCGCCCGGGGAGTGAATCCCAGCGTCTCAACATAAAAATTGAAACTCGCAGAGACATCGCTTACAGCAAGGGTGATGTGATTCAGTCCGGTCAGCATGTTGAACTCAAAACAAGAATTTGTAGCGCTAATTTAGCACAGGCGCTGGGAAGGAAAGCGTTTGTCACGCGAGTCGCTAAGCAAACTTCTGCAGAATTCGTATTGCCATCTCCATGCCCTGCTCACGCTCGACATCATAGTGATGGCCATCTTGTTGCGCTTCCTGCAGGACATTAATCAGTGACTGAACGGCAAACTCATTTTTTCTGCTCAGAACTTCCAGCACCGCGCCGCCAATCTCATTGCAAATGGCTTTTCCTGCAGCGTATTCGTTTGGCTTAGACATGACTGACTCCTTTGCTAACCTTAAGAGAGATGAGACATCGCCCTTTGTAACATAAATGCAGTAGCGCGCTTTATTACATTGCAAAAATGAATCCAGTTAAAGCACCATTGCCACGAGCACAATGCTCAGTAGCAGCACATATATTCGCGCATGCCAGACATCCGGGACGGCAGGAATGTATCTCTGTGCAGTCAGGATGCCGACAAGTCCTGTGATCACCAGTAGCAGCACTATTTTCAGGCTTATAAACCCCAGGAAACCCTTTGCCGGGATTTGTTGCCAGCCGTCGATTGCATAAATTAAGGCGCCGCAAAGCGCTACTGGCAGCGAAAGCGGATTGGCAGCGCTGATACATTCACGCATTGCATAGCCATGCCGCCGCAGCAGCGGTACCGTCATGACGCTTCCACCCACACCCAATATCGCTGCAATAGCGCCGATGAGTATCCCGCCGCCTGTCACTGTGAGTCTTGAAAGCCGTCGCGGCGTGCTACCTCTGAAGAACCCTTTGCGCAGCAGGCAATCACCAATCGTGACCATCATATAGAGGGTGAAAAGTGAACGAACCCATTCTTCGCTTAATCGCCCGGCGAGCCAGGACCCGGCCACTGCGCCGATTGCAATGTACCAAAGAAGGGGTAAACACGCCTGAACTGAAATGGCTCCCGCGCGCCAGTTTCGATAGCTGACCCATCCAGCATTAAAGATCATGACTGCCGTCGACGTGGCGACAGCGATATGCATCGCATCCCCTGCCATGTCAGGCTGCCGGCGCAATAACTGATAAACAAAGGGCACGACAACAAAGCCACCACCAAAGCCAAACATCACCGTTGTAATGCCAGTGATAAAACCTGCGAGTGCAATAATGAGGATATCGTTCAAGGGAATGTTCCGTTACGAAAATGGACAGATAGCCTATCTCCCAAATGACTGACTTCACATTTTCGTAGCGCTCAATTACCCTTGCAAATCGGTCAGGAGGAGCTGAAGTGCGTAATGTAAGCATTGACGATTTCGATTGGGCTGATCGTGATGTGGTCGCGATCGGCAATGATTATGCCCATGGTTTTACGCTGGCTCCCCACCAGCACCGCCGGGCCCAATTACTTTATGGCGCGACGGGTCAGATGCATGTATTCACCCATGACGGAGAATGGGTCGTTCCGCCACAGCATGCGGTGTGGATCCCCCCTGAAACTCAGCATGCCGTGAAATTTGTCGGCGTCACGACGCGAAGTCTGTATATCACGCCCGCTTGCGCAGCATGCATAAGCGACCGTGTTCGCTGCGAAGTTATCAGTGTATCCCCCCTGTTACGTCAGTTGCTGTTGGACGCAGTAGAATTGCCACTGCTTTATGACAGTGACCGCGAGTGCGCGCTGATCAATTTGCTGTTACTTGAATTGGCAGCGATGCCTGCGCGAGAATTTGACATTCCCCTGCCGCAACAACCCGCATTGTTGGCGCTGTGCCAGGCATTTCTGCTTGCTCCTACCATCCACGATCCCGCAAATCGCTGGGCCGTGGCGATGTATATGAGTGCCAGCACCTTTCGCCGCCATTTCCTGCAGCAAACCGGCATGACATTCTCTGCCTGGCGTCAGCGAGCCTGTGTGGTCAGCTCGCTGTCATTGCTCATTAAGGGCAAGCCAGTAAATGAGGTCGCTTTATCGCTGGGCTATGACAATGGTTCGTCTTTTGCGACGATGTTCCGCCGTGTAACAGGCCAGCCACCTTCGTTTTATCATCCCGCTTAAGATATGTTCCGTTAGTTATCCCCATCAGGCACTTGGGTTCCGGCAAGACAAGCGTTACGATTCATACGCCCATCGGCTTTGAGTTCAAAACGAAAGTCCATTTCTCAACTGCACCAGCAATCACAGCAAAACCCTCATCACACCGGAAGCAACTGAGCCAGCATCTGACCGGCCAAACGCGCTGTCTCACGCAAACGCTCCGCACTGGCACCTTGCCGTGAGCGAGCAGACAGGCCCGACATGATCGTCACCATGAAATCGGTTATCCGCACGGCCTGTTCTGGGTAGCGCTCGGCAACATAGGCATGGAACATCTTCTCAGCTGCCGTGTGAAAACCACAAGCCACCTCGCGCGCAGAGAGATCGTCGCAATGAATGCCCTCCAGAACCAGGCATCCGGTCGCTTCCGGATCGGCAGCATAGCGACTTGCGGCTTCATCCAGTACCGCAGAAAGACACTCCGCCACCGGTCGGTCATGACGCAACAGCGCCTTTAGACCGATAGCCCCATCCTGAGCGTAACGATCCAGCACCAGCCGGTACAGCCCGAGTTTACTGCCAAAAGCCGCATAAAAGCTGGGTGGATTGATGCCGAAAGCTTTGGTTAGATCCCCCACACTCACCACATCGTAACCACTCGAATGAATCAAATTCTGCGCAATACACACCGCCCGCTCCGCATCGAACTTGCGTGGGCGGCCTGGCGTACGGTTAATTTTTGTAGTCATCACTACATAATCCTTTGACAACCTCACTGGCTCAATAATATTGTAATGACCACTACAATACAATTGAGGACTCACTAATGGCGGTATTTACCAACAAATCGGTTCTGGTGTTAGGCGGCAGTCGGGGTATTGGTGCGGCAATCGTGCGACGTTTTGCCTCCGACGGTGCTTCAGTGGTGTTCAGCTACGCTGGCTCGCGTGAGGTGGCAGAAAAACTGGCCGAAGACACAGGCAGTAAAGCTGTCCAGGCGGATAGCGCCGATCGCGATGCCGTGACGAAACTGGTGCGCGATTCCGGGCCTCTTGATGTGCTGGTGGTCAATGCAGGCGTCGCGATATTTGGTGATGCGTTAGAGCTGGAAAGTGATGCAATTGACCATTTGTTCCGTATCAACATTCACGCACCCTATCATGCTGCTGTGGAGGCCGCCCGTCAGATGCCTGAAGGGGGACGCATTATCGTCATCGGTTCCGTTAACGGAGACCGGATGCCAATGCCAGGAGGCGCAGCCTATGCCGTCAGCAAATCGGCCCTGCAGGGATTAGCGCGCGGTTTGGCCCGTGACTTTGGACCACGCGGAATTACGGTGAATGTCGTTCAGCCGGGTCCTGTCGACACGGATATGAATCCGGCAGAGGGGCCGATGAAAGACCTTATGCACAGTTTCATGGCCATCCAGCGCCACGGTAAGCCTGAAGAAGTGGCCGGAATGGTTGCATGGATTGCCGGTCCTGAAGCCTCATTTGTGACCGGTGCCATGCACACGATTGATGGCGGATTTGGCGCATAGGAAGACGATAGCGATAAGTGTGGCAATGTGAAGTGGGCTAGATACAAAGACGTCGCTGAATGCCAATATCACTGGCTGCTCCCCTTGTTTCAGTAGGAATGGATCACGCGGGTCGCAGTCATTGATAATTGAGAATGACATTCATTTACCCTCAGGGCTGATATCCACTTCACAGGCCGCAGCGATGTAAAGCGGACAGATTTATTACTCATGTAATTAATAATCATTCTCAACCAGGCTATACTCCTCCCTCCCTTCCACCAACCTGGTTTGAAGGCGAAGCGATAACAACGAGAGGATGATGATGAACGCAGACAAGGTTATCCGCATTGCGGCAGCAATCATGATCGATGCGGAGGGGCGCATGCTTTTGGTTCGCAAGCGCGATACGCGCTATTTCATGCAGCCTGGAGGGAAAATCGAATCGACTGAACGACCGGTGGCTGCATTGATCCGTGAACTCACAGAGGAACTGCAAATCAGTGTCACCGAACAGGATACGCAATATGTAGGTCAGTTCACCGACACAGCCGCGAATGAGCCAGGACATACGCTTATCGCTGAAATATTCAAGGTTCTTGCCCCCACCTCAATGATTACGCCAGCCGCAGAGATTGAAGAGATCACCTGGTTCCATCCATCCGATGATGCTTCGCTGCCATTAGCGCCGCTCACCGGTCAGCAGATACTCCCACTAATAATGAACGCGGGCCAAAGCGCGGACTGAGTCCACGTTCACCAACCTATTGCCATTCAGGAACAAGTCCCCTGGCCGCTAGCAAGGAAGCCAATGCCCTATCATGTCACGACGTAAGAAAAGACCGCGCGGTGGTAACCCGGCGCAGCGGACACCCACTGATGCAGTTAAACATTACAGCCCTTTTTTAACGTACCTCCGCAGCCTGACTTTCATCAAGAACGCCCTGGCCGGCTGTTTTTATCCCTTTATCCTGACGATCAATTTTATGCAGGACCGCTCACCCTTGTGGTTCTATGCTCCACTGGTTATCACGGTGATCCTTTTTCCATTCGCCAAAGTTGCCATTGAACGCATTGGACTCTGGATTGCACCTGCACATTTTTGGCAGAAAATTGATGGTTTAAATTTTCGATTACGAAGCCTGGTCGACATCCTGTATTGGTTGTTAATCACACTGATGATCGTGCCATTAACGGCGGTCTATATTTTTCAGCTTCACTCGGACAAGCACAGAGCAAGGGTGTAAATCCTGCCCATCATTTGGTCAGCCAGTCATGATGAGAGACAACAAACACAATATGCAGGGGATCTATGTGTGATCAGGATCGCGTGGTGCAAGTTGATCCTGTGAAACAACCACTATATAGAGTAAGTCCACCTCTCATAGCCAAATCCCCCTGGATGATGCGTGGTTCCCGTACATAAACGTTCGTATCTTTATATTGATGTTAGCAATCACTAACTCCACTATTAGCAAGGCCTGCGAGGTTAGTAACCACCAGGGGGGTAGAAGGAACATAACCACTGTAGTGAGTAGTTACTCTCTATAGTGGTTACTTCTACTCTCTATAGTGGATGTTTGATCCTGCCCCCTGTTCACCAACGATCCTGCGATCCCTGTTGGATCACCGGGGTGTTCCGCTAAGGGCATCCCTTTAAAAGTTTACTCTCTATAGCGGTTATCAAATCAATCAATAAATCAAAATAAACCATAACTATTATATAGTTATATTGACTTAGTAAAAAACCGATAACCGCTATAGAGAGTAAAATCACTCCCTATAGCGGTTATTCAAAGATGCAAAATCCCCCTCAATAGCGTGCCTGATAGCAGGATCTCTGGTTAAACCGCTCATTCATGCAACCAGCAATGCTATCCACTGTAGTGAGTGACTACTCTCTATAGTGGATAGCTAATCAAGTGAGAGTCGCATTTGGTAGAGATTATGCATAACTCAATGATAAATAAGTAATAAATGTGGATTTGAAAGCGCTGTCGCACATAAATCAGATGGTAATTTCAACAAACATCCCCTCAATAATCCTCAAGCAACTCAATAAGATAGAAGTGATAACGTCACTTTTATCGAACAACCACTATAGAGAGTACGTATCTACTCTCTATAGTGGTTGTTGAAATATGAGGTCGATCCTGGATCATTGCACAAGGGCTCACCAGAAGACGCCTTACTTCTATCACACTGAAAGCAGTCAAGTTGCACGTTTGAACTGAAAGAGAAGCAAATTGTGAGCAACTTCCAGTAACCACTATAGAGAGTACATGGTTACTCTCTATAGTGGTTACTGGGTCACAAATCTCTGACTCGTAGTGAATGTGGGCGGTGAACGGGGTGAATTGCAGCAGCATATAACCGCTATAGAGAGTATTTACTCTCTATAGCGGTTATCAAATGAGGACAGCATTGGGAGGCTACTTCACTTTACCTTTGCGGATTTCCTCGAGGATCTTCAACTCCGCTTTTGACAACATCACCATTTCACCCTGCGGCTCGCTGGCTGCTGCAACATCATTGGTCTCGATAGGATCATCAAGTTCCAGCTCATCTTCGAGAATATCCGGGAGCTTGAGTGGCAGCTCTGCAGGTTTGAGTTTTGGCCGGCGATAATGGATGTGGAATACCACGGAGCTACCGCGTTTGAGCTCCGTGTAATCAAGGTAGCCAATGTCTTTAAGCTGCTCCATCGCCCTGCGCACGGTAGCATTTTGCGTGATAGGACGGGATGTCAGATTCAGACGTTGGCGCAGGCGTGCCATGGAAATGGGCGCCGGATTAGGAGGCAGACTTTCGATAAAAGTATACAGCGCCTGAGCAGATTCCTTGCGCGCCAACGCGTTAATGGCGCGCAGCTGCAGCAAAACCTTTCGATCAAACTGATAGAGCTCGAAGAGTTTGGGATCAGCCTGCAGCTCGACCGTATCTTTTTTAACACTGTATTTAGCGGACTGCACAAGGTGAGTGACGTAGAGTTCATCTTTGTCTGCAGTGCCGAATTGGATGGTATTTGATGCAATGCGGATCAGCGAGGCTTCCAGTCGCTCTCTCAGCTTGGCTGAAGATCGGGATGAAGGAATACCACACAGTTTAACGAACTCGACGAAGGGCAAAACCACTTTGTCATTGGTGACGTTGTACTTCGCAAACGCGTGAATGATCCCGACCCACGTCTTGAAATCATTGTCCATATCGAGTCGCTGGCCAATGATTCGGATCCTCTCATAACCTTCTGATTTAACGAGCGACAGTAACTTAAGTTCGTTTGTGACATCCGTGACGGCTGTCGTGTCGTTTTTACGGTTATTGGTCGATTTTAACGTAGGAACGAACAGGCCCAGTCGCATTAAGGCAACGGGTTGAACAGTGTTATCTCTGTTGGGAGTAAGTACAACCAGTTCGCCAGTTCGTTTATCTGTTTCTGAAAAGGCTTCAACTATCTTGTTGTTTTTTAGCTCATTTTCCGACATTTTCGAGGATCCGGTTTATACACAGGGACATCGCGCGTTTACTCTCTATAGCGGATACTAGCACTCACTTCATCGGTTAGACTACTCTCCATAGAGGATAATTTACTCCCTATAGCGGTTAGTTTACTCTTTATAGCGGTTATCAACCCCCCTTTAGGGCTTGTGGTACAAGGCTTTAAGTGAAGTGGGGATCTGTTAGGAACTTATATGATCTTAAGTTGATCTATTCTTGGATCGGGTCAGTGAATAATGGGGATAACCTTTCCCGGATAACGCCGGTTGATATCCAGCCAGTCAGGTGACAGGGAATTAAAGTTATACACAGTGAGATCAGTTACGCACAGCTTCTGTCCTTGCCTGCTCACTACAGCGGTTATCAGTCACTCTCTTCATCGGTTATTTCACTCTTTTCATCGGTTATTCTCCTCTCTACAGCGGTTACTTTACTCTTTATAGCGGTTATTAAGGCCCTTTCAGCCCAGTGGTATCAAGGCCTGTAGCGATCCGGGATCTTCTTTGATCTCAATGGGATCTCATTATGATCGAATAATTGGATCGAGCCTGTGGATAAAGGGGATAAAAAGCAGTGATAAATAAGATTGTTATGCAAGTTTCACACGGAATACGGTGATTTCATTCAATTCTGGACGTCGATCCCGAGAAAGGATCAATCTGTATAACTTCCTGCCTTGCATGGGCGCGACTTTGGTTTTGAACATGGTTTAGTTCAAACGCTCGCTATTACAGCCTGTGGCGTGTCTGTAGCACGTTGAGATGATTAATCTGGTGAGGTGTGAGAATTGAACTTAAATCGCTTAGAACGCTGCTGAAGCGCTTTAGAGGTACATATTGCAACGGAATGCCGAAGACCAAACGATTAATACAACGATATTCAACAAAAAAAGGACGTGTAAACCACGCCCATTTTAAGACTTGCTTAGGAGTTGGAACCCATTCAGGGCTTAGAGAGGATCGCCTTGATGGCAATATCGATCTCTTCCAGCGTATTGGCAGGCAAACGATGGAACTCATACTGCACATGACGCTTTTCTGCGTTAGTTTTGCGTTTAGCGTAAGCGGTACGATCTGAAAAATGGCCAAACTTCTCAGTGGTAACGCTCTTGTTTTTGACCGGCTTCACCAGCTGCTTTTTAGCGGTGGTGAAAAACGACAGGATCCGGGTTTTCTGATCATCTGAAGCCAGCTTTTGCAGTGCCTGATCGTCATCCATTCGCTCTTTTACCTGAGCGACGACCTCTTTGACCGCGACACCCTCCGCTTTTGCTTCTTCTGCCACATCGAGCAGCAGCTTATAGTCCGGAATACTCAGGTCGGAAACGACCGGAATTAACTCGATAAACTCTGCAGGAACCCATGCGGCCTGAAAAGCACGTGTCACTTTCGCGTTAGAGATCCCTTCCGCTTTAGCAATCTCGGTCTTGTTCATGCCCTGGGCTTCCATCATCAGGAAACGCTGACCTAATTCACGCAGATTGTGTTCTTTCGCAGTCTGAATATCAGCTGCCAGCTGGCGGGCATCACTGATATCGATTTCATCCTCGGTCACCAGAACTTCGAGGCCCGTCCCGGCAAACAGACAAGCCGCGCGACGACGAGATCCATCCATAATTTCAATGCGACCATCCACCAGGCGACCAATCGCCGGGAAGAATTGTTGCAATTCGATGGTGCGCGTGATGTCTTTCACTGATTCTTCAGTGAGTGCTGACTGATCGCGTCCATTCACCTGTGCATCCACGAAGGTTTTGCTTTCCACTTCACCGCTGGGGATAAGCTGGCGGCTGAATGTCGCCGTGTTACCGGATTTCAGGGTAAATACGCGTGACTGATTGCCGCTGTTGATAAAGCTCGACATCTGAGACTGGCCCATGGTGCGGCCAATTCTCTTGAGTGATTTGGGTTCGGTCACTTAGTACTCCTGATATATTCAATGCGGTCAAATACAGCGCGTGAAAAATTCTCTGCTTCCTGTTTCGCCTTTCTGAGTGCATCGGCGCTGCCGGGATATGAAGTTGGGTTTGCACTGATCACCGTATCAAATGACTCACCACAGCGTTCAAAACCATCCAGGCGGGGTAATACCGCATCCAGCATCGATTTTGTGAACACCTCACGAGCATAGCTGTGAGACGTAATATGGTCATGTTTGGTGGTCATCTTCGACATAAAGCCGATATTCGCTTTCAATCTCGGCTCTATCCCTTCGTTTTCAATCCGCTCAAGCATCTCGGGCAGTCGCGTCAGGTATTTCATGGTTGAATGAAAATCAACCTGCGCCGGCGGTGTTGGCGTGAGCAGTAAGTCACTGGCGGCAATGGCATTGAGCATAAATGCATCAAGATGTGGGCCGGTATCAATAAAAATGAAATCGTAATCTTCAGCCAGACGATCAATGACGTTGCGGCGCAGGACTTCCGATGGTGCGATGCCGGGTAAATTTTCCGCTACCAGTGCATCCCAGTCGCTGGCGACAAAACCATCATCTATCGAGGCGGGCATCACATCGACGCCTGGCATCACTGTGGGTTTCACAAACTGCTCACGCAGTTGCTCGGTGCTGACATCGTTCAGCATCGCCTGTGCAGCCGTTTCCAGCACGGAACCGACACTGTTGGTATGGCTGAGAAACATGGTGCTGGAAGCCTGCGGATCCAAATCAATCACCAGAATTCGCAGATCATTATGCAATAAGCCTGGGTGAGCACGCAGACCATGAGCGAGGGTCACGGTCGTGACGGTTTTGGATACGCCGCCCTTGAGATTCACAACAAAAACAACGAAGGGGTCTTTATGTTTGTCGCGGTATTTAGGCACCTTGCGGTGTTTGTAAATATCGACAACGTTCTGAATGCTCATTGCATATTGAGATGTGCTGCCCGTCTGCTTTCTGCCAAACGTATAACCCCCCTCTTCCATCTCACTGATGGCTGCGGCAACCGCATGCTTACTCAGCAGAGGCAAGTTAGCAACGGCATTACGGGTAAAAGTATGGTAGTAGCCTTGTTGATTAAATTCCTGACGCTGCTGCTCGATATGGCTGCTGAGTCCGTGCAGCATGCCATTCGCACGGTTGGCGATGTCAAACACGTCACCGTAATCACGCTTCATAAGCACCTCAATAATAATGATTTGTTGTATTGTACTAAAAAAGATTCCGCATGCCAGTTTTTAGGTAAAAATCAATAAAAGTGGATTTTTTTATGATTGGGTGATTTTGCGGTGTTTGTATATATTTAAATAAAATCAGACACATAGATGTTGTTGTTTTTTTGGTCCGACAAATCCTTGCGAGTGGTGTTATAGCCAACTCCCCTACCCTAGCGTATTTAGCATGATATTTAAACAAAAGGCGTTAATTCGGGTTATCTGCAATAATCTTGGGATAGGTTCAATCAGAAATTGAATGGGTTAGCAAGAATGCCTTGTCGCCGGGATGAAGTTGCACATCTTTAACTGCAAGAGGTTTGTTATACATAGAGGTGGTATTTATTGATCACAGTGAAAACGCTTATGCTTACCACTTTACGAATTGCCGGATAAAATGTGTTATCCCTTCCCTTCCCTTCCCTCTGCTCATTTTTAATGATGACATCCGGCACCAGCCATAAATTGTTAGCTCCCTGCTGCGAACGTTTTTAACATTGGTAGATATAAATGATGCTTTCATACTCAATAGCTCAATAGCTCAATAGCTCAATAGCTCAATAGCTCAATAGCTCAATAGCTCAATAGCTCAGTAAAAGTGGAGCTATTAAATTTAAAACCTTATGTTTTGTTTATGGCACTACATATTGATCAACAAAATGAACTTAGATTCTGTTCTGGTTTAACTGATTAAAACACTGCAACTTAAACGTAATGCGACATGTTGTGATAACTGAACATCTGCATAATTCCTGAAACCATAGTTAGCTTATCAGGATGTAACTTAATACATTGTCACTTACACATTCACTAGCGTTCTCAAGTTCACGATACTGCATCTCACATTATTTGGAGGATATTGATACAACGAACAGCTTCTTGTTTCCCTGGCCACGTCAATCTCTATCTACAAATAAACGCATGTTTAAATCTATATACAGCTCCAAACTTGAGAAAAATAATTTCTTTAGATAGATCTTATCCTGAGTTATCGGGGGGATGACCTGCTCCCCGTTGATTAATACACCGCGATGTTAGTAATGTCTTCATAAGCCACATGAGGACATCCCCATGAAG
>NZ_JBGMNK010000018.1:0-86019 GCF_051336905.1 Pantoea sp. C8B4 | reverse complement strand
ACCAAGCCAGCTGCACAGAAAGCCCAGGCTGCTAAAAAGCACCACAAAAAAGCAACCAAGCCAGCTGCACAGAAAGCTCAGGCTGCTAAAAAGCACCACAAAAAAGTAACCAAACCAGCTGCACAGAAAGCTCAGGCTGCTAAAAAGCATCACAAAGTGAAAAAAGCGGCTAAATAAGTCGGCCTCTTAGCGCCAACACCGCATTAACGATTGAAAACACCCGGTTATGCCGGGTGTTTATTTACTGGAGTAGCGAAAAATGGTGCGTCGCTATCGCTTCGAAATTATCCTGATTGTGATGATCCTGTGCGGCATTGTTGCAGCCAGCTTTTTTATCTAGTCGTTGTAGCGTGCTGATTACTCCAATATTTCTCCCTTTTTTCCCGCTCTCCGACTATAGTTATCGCTCAAGCGTGATGACAATAACCTCTTCTTATTCTCGCCATTGAGAGAACTATGCGCCTGGCTATCCTGTTACTTGTTGGAATTTTCAGTTTTAACCTCGCAGCACATGCCGATGATGAAGATGGGCCAAGCCCGGAAGACATCAAGACGCTATTTTTTGGTAAAGATCACCGCAAAGCCATTACGGATGTGAGTGCCGCTCCCTGGGATGCCATTGGCCAGCTGGAGACCGAAAGTGGCAACCTCTGCACGGCAACCCTGATATCCGCGCATCTGGCATTAACCGCTGGACATTGCCTGCTCGCCCCTCCGGGTAAATTTGATAAACCGGTGGCGCTGCGTTTTATGTCAGGTGCTAAAGGCTGGCGTTACGAAATACATGATATTGATGCGCGTGTAGAACCTTCACTGGCGCGCAGGCTACAGGCCGATGGTGAGGGCTGGATCGTGCCGCCGGGCGCGGCACCTTACGATTACGGGCTGGTTATTTTGCATAATCCGCCGTCGGGTATTGTACCCATCCCCTTATTTGACGGCTCACGCAGCGATTTAACCGATGCGTTGAAAACTACCGAACGCAAAGTAACACAAGCCGGTTACCCGGCTGATCACCTCGACACACTCTATTCTCACAGCGACTGCCTGATTACCGGCTGGGCGCAACGTGCCGTACTGTCGCATCAATGCGATACGTTGCCCGGTGATAGTGGATCGCCTCTTCTGCTGAAAAGTGGTGATGGCTGGAAACTGATTGCCGTGCAAAGCTCTGCCCCCGCACCGGCGGACCGTTATCGCGCGGATAACCGTGCCATCGCGGTGACGTCGTTCAAAGACAGTCTGGAAGCGCTGGCGAAATAAGTTTTTGCCACTGAATCGCTCACCTTCTTCGCGCGAGAGTGTTTCATGCGCAGTCAGCGATATTTCACTCACAGAGGCGCAGAAATAGCGCCTCTGTGCTTTTGTTGACTCAGCTAATTTGCTCCATCGCCTGCAGGATGCGCTTATCAGAGATGGGATAAGGTGTGCCCAACTGCTGAGCAAAATAGCTAATCCGCAACTCCTCTAGCATCCAGCGAATCGCCTGAACTTCAGCATCATCCTGACGCTGCGGGGGCAGTTTATTGCGCCATGTCTGCCAAGCCTGCTCTGTGGCTTGCACTTTCAACATGCGCGCACGGTCGCTGTAGGGATCTGACGGCAATTTTTCAAGGCGGCGCTCGATGCCCTGTAAATAGCGCAACGTATCGCCCAGGTGCTGATAGCCATTACCAGTGACAAAGCCGCGGTAAACCAGTCCGCTCATTTGCGCTTTAATATCAGACAGTGCCAGCGCCAGCGTCATGTCGACACGACCTTTCAGGAATTTGTTGATATTGAACACGCTGGTCAGAATCTGCTCGACCTGTTTGGCGATAGTGACGACGGTTTCGTTCAATTCAGCACGCACTTTGTCGCGCAGTTGCTCGAAGTTCTCCTGTTGCCATGCCGGACCGCCTGCTTCCGCCATCAGTTTGTCGACACCACAAGCGATGCAGTCATCAATCAGATCCAGCACTTTGCCGTAAGGATTGAAGTACAAGCCGAGTTTAGCTTTGTTGGGCAGTTTCTCATGCAGATACTTGATTGGCGACGGGATGTTCAGTAACAACAAGCGACGCTGACCTCGCCACATCATCTTTTGCTGCTCAAGCTCGTTGTCGAACAGGCGAATGGCGACACTGTCTTTCTCGTCGACCAGTGCGGGCCAGGCTTTAACCTGATAGCTGCCGCGTTTCTGCTCGTAACTTTGCGGCAAATCACCAAAGCTCCAGATGTGCAGTCCGCTCTGCTCCAGCCCATCGTCCGCGACTTTAGACAGCGTTTCCTGCACTTTCCCTTTCAACACCTGTTTAAGCTGATGCAGATCTTTGCCTTCCTGCAGCTTGCGATTGTGTTCATCCACAATGCGGAAGGTCATTTTCAGGTGATCGGGCACCTGATCCCACTGCCAGGCTTCCCGATCAATGGTCACCCCGGTCATGCGGCGGAACTCGCGCTCTAGCGCATCGAGCAGCGGTAACTCCATCGCTTTCACACGACCGAGGAAAGCTTCCGCGTAGTTCGGTGCGGGCACCAGATTACGGCGCGTCGGTTTTGGCAACGATTTAATTAGTGCAATCACCAACTCACGGCGCACACCGGGGATCTGCCACTCAAAGCCACCCTCTTCAACCTGATTCAGCAACGGCAACGGAATGTGAACGGTAACACCATCGGCATCCGCGCCAGGTTCAAACTGATAGCTCAGTTTCAGCTTCAGATTGCCCTGATGCCAGAAGTTCGGGTAATCGAGCTGGCTGACTTTATCCGCGCCATCTTTGATCAGCATCTGCTTATCAAAACTCAGCAGGTCAGGATTGTCCTTGCTCGCCTGTTTCCACCAGCTATCAAAGTGGCGTGCGGAGACCACATCAGCGCCAATGCGACGGTCGTAGAAAGCAAACAGCGTTTCATCATCCACCAGAATGTCACGCCGACGTGATTTGTGTTCCAGATCTTCCACTTCACTGCGCAATTTTAGGTTGTTACGCAAGAACGCATGGCGCGTTTGCCAGTCGCCTTCCACCAACGCGTGGCGGATAAACAGCTCACGACTGAGTGGCGCATCGATGCGGCTGTAGTTGACCTTACGCGCCTGCACGATTGCCAGCCCGTAAAGCGTGACTTTCTCTGTCGCCATCACCGCACCCTGGGCTTTCTCCCAGTGGGGTTCGCTGTAGCTACGTTTAATCAGATGCTGGGCCAGTGGTTCAATCCATTCGGGATCGATACGTGCGGCCACGCGGCCCCACAAGCGGCTGGTCTCCACCAGTTCCGCGACCATCGTCCACTTCGGCGGCTTCTTAAACAGGCCGGAGCCAGGGAAGATGGAGAAGCGGGCGTTACGCGCACCGGTGAATTCCTGCTTCTCATTGTCTTTCTGACCAATGTGCGACAGCAATCCGGTCAGTAAGGCGCAGTGCACTTCACGATATGGCGCGGGTTCGCTGTTAACCGGCATGCCTTGTTCGCGTACCACCTGACGCAACTGCGTGTAAATATCCTGCCATTCACGCACGCGCAGATAATTGAGGAAATCGGTTTTACACTGGCGACGGAAGTGATTACCAGACAGGGCTTTTTGCTGCTCCTGCAGGTAATTCCACAGATTCACAAATGAGAGGAAATCCGACTCTTTGTCAGCAAAGCGCCGGTGTTTTTCATCGGATGCCTGCTGTTTATCACTCGGGCGCTCGCGCGGATCCTGAATCGATAAGGCCGCAGTAATGATCATCGCTTCACGCACGCAACCGAACTTTTGTGCTTCCAGTACCATGCGTGCCAGACGCGGATCTACTGGCAATTGCGCCAACTGGCGGCCAGACGTCGTCAGCTTATAGGTTTCATCTTCACTCAGCGTGATGGCACCTAACTCTTCCAGCAGTCGCACGCCATCCTGAATATTGCGCTTATCGGGCGCTTCAACAAACGGGAACGCGCCGATATCACCGAGGCCAAGCGCGGTCATTTGCAGGATAACCGACGCCAGATTAGTACGCAGAATTTCCGGATCGGTAAACGCCGGGCGACTGAGGAAATCGTCTTCAGAATAGAGACGAATACAGATCCCTTCCGACACACGTCCGCAACGCCCTTTACGTTGATTGGCGGAAGCCTGAGAAATTGGCTCGATCGGCAGACGCTGCACCTTAGTACGATAGCTGTAGCGGCTAATGCGCGCCGTACCGGGATCGATAACGTACTTAATCCCCGGCACCGTCAGTGACGTTTCCGCCACGTTGGTGGCCAGCACGATACGACGACCGCTGTGCGACTGGAATACACGGTTCTGCTCGGCATTCGACAGACGCGCATACAGCGGTAGGATTTCGGTATGCGGGATATCGCGCTTCATCAGCGCATCGGCGGTATCGCGAATTTCACGCTCGCCACTCATAAAGATCAGAATATCACCGCGGCTTTCCTGACCTAACTCATCTACGGCGTCAAAAATCGCCTGCAACTGATCGCGGTCGGTATCGTCAGCGTCTTCCACCATTGGGCGGTAGCGCACTTCGACTGGATAGGTTCGGCCTGAGACTTCAATCACCGGCGCATTATTGAAGTGGCGCGAGAAACGCTGCGGGTCGATGGTTGCCGAGGTGATGATCACTTTCAAATCGGGACGGCGCGGCAGCAGCTCACGCAAATACCCCAGCAGGAAATCGATGTTCAGACTGCGTTCGTGCGCTTCATCGATGATGATGGTGTCATATTGCAACAACTGACGATCCTGCTGGATTTCCGCCAGCAGAATACCGTCGGTCATCAGCTTCACCTGGGTGGTGTCGCTGACTTGATCGTTAAAGCGCACTTTGTAGCCGATAGTGCCGCCGAGCGAGGTTTCTAACTCATCGGCAATACGGTTGGCGACCGTACGCGCGGCCAGTCGGCGTGGCTGCGTATGACCGATCAACCCTTTCACACCACGTCCGAGCGCCAGGCAAATCTTCGGCAGCTGGGTGGTTTTCCCTGAACCGGTTTCCCCAGCCACAATTACCACCTGATGATCGCGAATCGCCTCAGCGATTTCTTGCTGCTTTTGACTGACCGGCAGGTTTTCCGGGAAAGTGATACGTGGCGTGGCCGCCGTGCGCTGGGCAATGCGCTGTTCAGCGGCAGCAAATTCAGACTCTAATTCTGTCGCAATGCCTTGCTGCGCGGCTGGATTTTTCACCTTCGCTGCGCCATGCAGGCGACGTTGCAAACGCTGGCGATCGCGCAGCGTCAGATTATCGAGCCGCGACCAGAGCGGCGCCAAAGGGGACGTTTGGGATGATGACATAGTGATGCGTTACCTGTTGTCGCGGCGAGCCTGGCAAAGTGCGCTCTATACCGGCTGAAATTTCCCGGCGGATTCAATCAATTATTGCCCGGCATGATAGCACACTCTGGAAAACCTCACCTGACCGGACGTGCGACCTTATTCAATAATTTCGAACATAGGTCTCGAAATATTGCGCTTTTACCTCGCGGAGGAACTCCGTAGAGTGTAACGCATTGAGCGGTAAGCCAACCGCGTAACGCACAGGAAAATACCATGAGCAAAGTTTTAGTTCTGAAATCAAGCATTCTGGCCGGTTATTCTCAGTCAAACCAACTGGCTGACTTCTACGCTGAAGAAGCGCGCGCCAAAGGCAATGAAGTGACCGTTCGCGATCTGGCTGCTCAGCCAATTCCGGTTCTGGATGGCGAGTTGGTTGGCGCACTGCGTCCTTCCGATGCTCCGCTGTCTCCACGTCAGCAGGAAGCTCTGGCGCTGTCTGATGAGCTGATTGCAGAACTGCAAGCGCATGACACTGTGGTTATCGCCGCGCCAATGTACAACTTCAACATCCCGACTCAGCTGAAAAACTACTTCGATCTGATCGCTCGTGCTGGCGTCACCTTCCGTTACACCGAAGCGGGCCCTGAAGGTCTGGTCACCGGTAAACGTGCCGTGATCCTGTCCAGCCGTGGCGGTATCCACAAAGATACCCCAACCGATCTGCTGACCCCATACGTGAAATTGTTCCTGGGCTTCATCGGCATCACCGATGTGAACTTCGTGTTCGCGGAAGGTATTGCTTATGGTCCAGAGGTGGCAACGAAAGCGGCTAACGACGCTAAAGATGCCATCAAGCAAATTGTTGCTGCGTAATCTTAAGAACGTGATGAATACCCGAGAATAATGGGTATGATGCCATCTTTGCCGGGCCTGAGTGCCCGGCTTTTTTATGGCTGTTTATTACCCATTTTGGCGTTACTTACGTAACCACTGCCCGTTGATGCCGCGCACATACTCGCCGCTGCCCGCGCGACTCACCAGTTTCTCTCCTGCAATACGTGCCACTTCGCTGGTAGTGAGATTATTCTGCTGCGCGACGCGCTGATATTGCTGCGTACGGCCATCGTTAATCCGTTTCACCAGCGCCAGCGTTTCATCGTCTTGCTGACGCGCCGCCACATAGCCACTGAGTGTTTCACCGACGCGGCCCTGCTGCCGCGCTTCATCCAGCGTCAGTGCCCAGGCTGAAGGCACCAGCAGCAGCGCCAGCAACCATGCCATCGCTTTTGATTTCATCATGCCGCTCCTCAAAACAGGCCGCTTTGGTTTTTCAGCAACGCTTCCACATCTTTATCGACCTTGATGTGGATTTCATGTTCGATCTTCACGTTCATATTGATGGTGATCGGCTCTTTCGGTGCCGCCACTTCAATGCGCGGCACGCAACCGATCAGCGGCAGCCCAGCTGCCAACACCAGCAATGCCCTGAGGCTCATGGTTGGGGATCCTTCTTCGATGGCAGGGTGGCATTTTGTTCCACCCAGGATTGCAAATTATCGCCAAAGCGCAGGCTGCGCCACAGCTGGAACAGATTTTCCTGATGCCGATAGTTGAGATTGATTGATTGTCGGCGATTACTAAACTGACTGGTGCCTTTCACTTCGGACTGCATCGTAAGATTTCCGAAATTATCGAGATCTAATGTTGCCCACGAACGGGAAATCTCCATGTAGCGCAGCCAGTCCATGGCGGCTCCCGCAGCAAAATTATTGCTGACGATGGCATCGGCCATATCTTTGTCCATTCGGAACGTCAGCGGGCCGCTATTGGCGATCCAGCCTTTCTCAATCAACCATTGTGGATTATTCACCCATAGCGGCAGCTCGCCATTCACTTTGCCCGACATGGCAAACTGCTTCGGTTTGATTGCCGTGATCAGCCTGCTGAGATCAATCTCGCGCAGTGAAACGCGCGCGGGCTCATGCTGCGGCATCCTCAGCTCTGGCATACTGACATGTCCGCCCAGTAGATCGAGATTGACGTTGCTCAGCGTGAGCGGCTGGCGCTCCTGCCATGGATAGTGACCCTGCAGATCGGCGGTAATGTTCTGCAAGGCAAACTGATTTTTGACTTCGGCGATGCGAAGTGAAACCGGACCGCGCCGCCCTAACTGCCATTGGTGATCCTTGAGGCGGAATGGCAGCGTGAAGTCGATGCCATTGATTTCGCTGTCCGGCATCCACACGCTGCCTTGTTTCACTGCCCAGAAACCGCCGGCTTCGAAGCCCTGTTGGGTGGCCGCAGAAAACGCCATTTGTGCCCGCAATTCACCAGACTGAATGCGCATCTTCAAATCGCTGCTGAGCAGCGGCTGGAACACGGCTAATGACTGCGCGGGCCACCAGGCTTCACCACGCAGACGTTCACCATCCCAGCGACCGTGAACCCGCACCGGGCCGATATCCTCAGCAGTCAGTTGTCCACGCCAGATAAAGCGACTCGGATCGCTGCCTTTGGCCTCAAAACGCAGTTCTGATGGCGGCAACCAGCCGCCATAGCTAAACTGCGTCTGACCGGATTTCAGGGTAAAACCACCGTTGAAAGCCGGATGCGCAACGTCTCGCTGCCAGCGCACCGGTGCGGTCAAGGTCAGGCGCGGTTTATCAACCTGCACCATGCCATAAGCCAGTTGATCAAAACCGGTGTTGAGTGTGTCCAGGCTGATTAACGTATCCTGCCAGCTGCCCGTGCCCTTCACATCCCATTTGGCATTGAGTGGCTGCATCAATCCATCGCCCCAGTATCGCCAGTTCCAGCGTCCGCTGTCTGGCCAAAAATCGCTGGCGCGGCCATCAAGATGCAGCGTGAAGCGACCAAAGTTGGGATCGTGTGCCTTTAAAATGGCCTGCAGACGGCCATTAATGCCGCGCGAAGCCAGCGTGACACCCGCCAGCGGCCAGCGCGCTTCGTCCACTTCCAGCGTCGACAACAAGCGTCCACGCAGGCGCAGCAGTGCGCCTTGTTTGAACGTGATTTGCGGGTCAGTCAGCATGCCGTGTAGCATTCCCGGCATACTGCCGAATAACTGCAGATCGGCAAACTTACTTTCCCCGGTCAGCTGGAACGGTAACGCGCTGTCAGTCAGGCTCAATGTGCCCGGCCCGACACTCAGCACCAGATTTCCCTTACCTCCGCGCCCCGCAGTGAGCAGGTTAAACCGTCCGCTGACTTGAGTGTTTTCCAGCCCCTGCTGCCAGTGCTCCAGCGTGAGCGCCAGACCGCCCGACAGCGGCTGATCGGCTTGCGGCCAGCGCCAATGTCCCTGGGTGATACGAATCTGCTGTGCATCGACCTGCCACGGTAACTGTAACAAAGGCTGATCGTCGCCCTGTTGATTAATCACCAGCGTGCCCTGCTGCTGCTGCCAGTTAAGCGTCACTGCCAGTGGCTGCGGCCACTGCGCCAGATTGACGTCGCCGCTGAGTTCGCCCGCAATTGGTAACCCATTGGCAAAGGTGGGCAGCGTTAACTCTCCGTGCAAATCGAGCGGTTTTGGCAGCAGAGGATGGCTGAGCTGGAGTTGTGCGATCTGCAGTTGCTGCCCTTGCAAACGCGCATCAACCTGGAGGTTATCGCCCTGATAGTGCAACTGCTGGACGGTTTTATCGAAGCTGAGGTCAAAACGACCGGCATATTGCTGCCAGGGTAAAATACTCAGTTGCTCCAGATGGATATCGGCGCCCGGCAGCATCTGTTGCCATTCGGCCAGACTGCGCGGAGCACCGCTGGCATCGCTCAGTGGCAGGGCTTGCAGGCAATCACTATTAAGCTGCACGGCCTGTGCACTGAGCTGCCAGCGTTTATCTTGCCAACCCAGCGCCACATCTTTTACCGTCGCCAGTTCGCAATCACCGGCCAGATAGCGTACCGCCGGAAAATGCACGCCGCCGTGATGCCAGCGCGGTGAGCCATTGAGCTCCACGCGGGTATTTTCCGGCAGCCAGATCCCCGCCAGACGCGGCAACCATTGCGTCAGCGTCAGCAATAATCCCAACAGCAGCAGTATCAGCGCCAGTAGCGCAGCAAGTGTTCGACGGAGGCCCCGCGACATGGCAGTTAACTATCCTGTTCTTTACGCAATCCTGACGGAGATGATGTCATGTTATGCCCGGCAAATGAAGGTGTTACCTGTATAGCCTGGCTGAAGATCAGCAAAATGATGTAGAAAACGTTATTCTGTGAGGACACCGACGTTGCATTTTTCAGGAGCGAAATAATGAAAGTTGCGGTTTACAGTACCAAACATTACGACCAGAAATACCTCGAACACGTCAATGCCAGCTTTGGATTTGAGCTGCAATTTTTTGACTTCCTGCTCAGCGAAACCACCGCCAAGAATGCCGCCGGCTGCGATGCCGTGTGCATTTTCGTTAATGATGATGGCAGTAAAGGGGTACTGGAGGAACTGGCAGCACTGGGCGTGAAAACGATCGCGTTACGCTGTGCCGGGTTCAATAATGTCGATCTTGCCGCAGCCGAAAGTCTGGGCCTGCAGGTGGTGCGTGTACCGGCCTACTCGCCGGAAGCCGTGGCGGAACATGCGGTGGGATTAATGATGACGCTGAATCGCCGCATTCACCGCGCCTATCAACGCACACGTGATGCTAACTTCTCACTGGATGGGCTGACCGGCTTTAATATGCACGGCAAAACGGCGGGTGTCGTTGGCACCGGTAAAATCGGCGTGGCAACCTTGCGCATCCTGAAAGGCTTTGGCATGCGTTTACTGGCGTTTGACCCTTATCCAAACGCTGCGGCACTCGAAATGGGTGTCGAGTATGTCGACCTCAAAACGCTGTTTGCCGAATCCGATGTGATTACGTTGCATTGCCCAATGACGCCGGAAAATCATCATCTGTTGAACGCGCAAGCCTTTAACCAGATGAAGGATGGCGTGATGATCATCAACACCAGTCGTGGTGGCCTGATCGACTCACAGGCAGCCATTGATGCACTGAAGCAGCAAAAGATTGGTTCGCTGGGTATGGACGTGTATGAAAATGAGCGCGATCTGTTCTTTGAAGATAAATCGAATGATGTGATTCAGGACGATGTGTTCCGTCGCCTGTCAGCCTGCCATAACGTGTTGTTCACCGGCCATCAGGCATTCCTGACCGCCGAAGCCCTGACGGCGATTTCCGAAACCACGCTCAGCAATTTAAGTCAGCTTGAACGTGGCGAAACCTGCCCGAATCAGGTGAAAGCGTAAAGAGGCTGCGCCTGCCTCAGCGGGCGCACTGTCCACCCATCAGCGCCTGCTCGTCACAACGTCGGCCGTTGGCTAACTGGCACATGCCAATACGCGATCCATCCAGCTGACGTGAAAACGCCAACGTTCCCCCGGCATTACTGCAATTCACTTCGGCCATGGAGGCCATCACAACATGTGGTTGAACGTGTGCTGCGGTAGCCTGTTGCGGTGGTTCGTCATCACTGTTGCTGCTGCAGGCAGAAAGTAACAGTGCTGCACCGGCCAGCAGTAAGGTAGCGGCTTTCATCGGTCGGGCTCCGGGGAGTTGGGCGTAAAAGAGCCACCAGCATATGTCAGGTAGGTTAAGGGATCGATAGGCGACACAGCTTTTTACAAATTTTTTTATCGCCTTTTGCAAGCAGAATTATCCTGATTGGACCTGATTAGCCTTTTTTCACCGAAACAATCCTATTTTTCAATGCGTAAGGAGGAATCATGCTAACGGACATGTTGATCCGTATTGCGCTCGCCGGCATTTTGGGTGGGCTGATTGGTCTCGAACGTCAGATGCGTGCCAAAGAGGCCGGTTTACGCACCCATATTTTGGTGGGTATCGGCAGTGCCATGTTTATGCTGGTATCGAAATATGGCTTCGCCGACATGCTTGATAGTGATCACGTGGCGCTCGATCCCAGCCGAATTGCGGCACAGGTCGTGAGCGGGATGGGCTTCCTGGGTGCCGGAACCATCATCATTCAAAAACAAGTGGTCAAGGGTTTAACCACCGCCGCAGGCTTGTGGGTCACCGCCGCGATTGGCCTGGTGATTGGTAGCGGCATGTATGAAATTGGTATCTATGGCACGGTGTTAGCGCTGGTGGTGTTAGAGACCTTCCGCCGCATCAGCCATTGGTTGATCGGTCGCCATCATACCTTGATGGTGCACCTCAAACCCAAAAGTGTGCCGCTGGTGTTGCTGGTGCTGCAACGCGAAAATATTCGCTATGGTCATATCGCCGTGGTGAATCGGGACGAAGAAAATGGCCTGTGTGAACTCAGCGTAGAGGTGACATTGTCACGCAATGCCGCAATTCACGCTATTTACGATAAAGTGATGGAGATCAAAGGCGTTCAGTCACTGGAAATGATGTAAAAACCGACAACTTTAGATGGCAGTGCGTTCACCTGTCGTCACCACACAGATGAAAAAGTCCTGTTAACCCCCTTTGCTAAACTGAATCATTACCCCCGTAAAGTTTCGGGTTTCTCAGCGTAGCAAAGGACGATTTATGATTACCGTCGACGGCAACGGTGCGGTGGCTTCGGTGGCTTTCCGCACCAGTGAAGTGATCGCCATTTATCCCATCACACCCAGCTCCACCATGGCTGAACTGGCCGACAGTTGGTCTGGCGAAGGTCGCCGCAATATCTGGGGTGATATCCCCCGCGTGGTGGAGATGCAATCAGAAGGCGGTGCGATCGCCACCGTACACGGTGCATTGCAAACTGGCGCCCTTTCCACCACGTTTACGTCATCACAGGGCCTGCTGCTGATGATCCCAACACTGTATAAACTGGCTGGACAGTTAACGCCGTTTGTTCTGCATGTCGCAGCACGCACTGTTGCCACGCATGCGCTGTCGATATTTGGCGATCACTCCGATGTGATGGCCGTTCGCCAGACCGGTTGCGCGCAGTTATGTGCCTCCAGCGTGCAGGAAGCCCAGGATTTCGCACTGATTTCACAGATGGCTTCACTGAATAGCCGCGTGCCCTTTATTCACTTCTTCGACGGCTTCCGCACCTCGCATGAAATCAACAAAATCGTGCCGATCAGCGATGAAACGCTGCAGGCATTAATGCCGAAAACCGCGATTGCCGCGCATCGTGCACGCGCACTGACGCCGGATCACCCAACGATCCGCGGCACCTCTGCCAACCCTGACACCTATTTCCAGTCGCGCGAAGCCACCAACCGCTGGTATGACGCCTGCACCGGCCATGTTGAAGCCGCTATGGACGCCTTTGCCGCTGACACAGGCCGCCGCTATCAGCCGTTTGAGTATTATGGCCATCCGCAGGCTGAGCGCGTGATAGTGATGATGGGATCGGGTTGCGGCACCGCCGAAGAGGCGATTGACGTCTTGCTACAGCGCGGCGAAAAAGTGGGATTGGTAAAAGTGCGCCTCTATCGCCCCTTCTCTGCGGCACATTTGATCAACGCGCTGCCTGCTTCCGTTCAGCGCGTGGCGGTGCTGGATCGCACCAAAGAGCCTGGCGCACTCGGTGAACCGCTGTTTCTGGATGTGATGACCGCGCTGGCTGAAGCCTTTAGCCGGGGTGAACGCCCGACGCTGCCGAAGGTGATTGGCGGACGCTACGGTCTTTCATCGAAAGAGTTTGCCCCTGATGCCGTGCTCGCCGTGTTCCGTGCGCTGCAACGTGAACAGCCGCCTGCACGTTTCACCGTGGGTATTTATGATGATGTCACGCACTTATCGCTGCCGATGGAAGCTAACATCGTGCCAAACCAGGCACGACTGGAAGCGCTGTTTTACGGCCTCGGCAGTGATGGCAGCGTAAGCGCCAGCAAAAACAATCTGAAGATCATCGGCAATGCCACGCCGTGGCATGTGCAAGGCTATTTCGTCTATGACTCGAAAAAAGCCGGCGGCCTGACCGTTTCCCATCTGCGCGTCAGTGAGCATCCCATCCAGTCAGCCTATCTGGTGCAGCAGGCGGATTTTATTGGCTGCCATCAACTGCAATTTATCGACAAGTATTCGATGCTTGATCAGCTTAAACCGGGCGGCATTTTTCTGCTGAACACGCCCTATGCCGCCGATGAAGTCTGGTCACGCTTGCCGCAGGAAGTACAGAGCCAGCTCAATGATAAACAGGCACGTTTCTTTGTCATCAACGCGGCGCGCATCGCGCGTGAATGCCAGCTTGGCGCGCGCATCAATACCGTGATGCAAATGGCATTCTTCCAGTTGACGCAGATCCTGCCCGGCGACAGTGCCTTAACGGAACTGCAAAATGCCATTGCACGCAGCTACAGCAGTAAAGGCGAGGAGCTGGTGCAACGTAACTGGCAGGCCCTGGCAATGGCACAGCAAGCGCTGGAAGCGGTGCCGCTGCAGGCGGTTGATCAGCACAGCCCGCACCGTCCGCCGGTGGTATCCGATAGCGCGCCGGATTTTGTCAAAACCGTCACCGCTGCCATGCTGGCGGGCTTAGGCGATAAACTACCGGTGTCAGCACTGCCGCCGGATGGCACCTGGCCCGTCGGCACCACACAGTGGGAAAAACGCAACATTGCAGAAGCGATCCCCATCTGGCAACCCGACCTTTGTACGCAGTGTAACCACTGTGTAGCAGCCTGCCCACACGCGGCGATTCGTGCCAAAGTCGTCGCGCCTGAGGCACTGGATTCCGCACCGGATTCCCTCGCCTCACTGGACGTCAAATCGCGCGATATGCGCGGCCAGAAATACGTGTTGCAGGTGGCGCCTGAGGATTGCACCGGCTGTAATCTCTGTGTGGAAGTGTGCCCAGCCAGCGATCGCCAGCATCCGGAAATTAAAGCCATCAACATGCAGTCCCGCCTCGAGCATGTCGAAACTGAAAAGGCGAATTACGATGCGTTTCTTGCGCTGCCGGAAATCACTGCGGAACAGTTGGAGCGTATTGATATTCGAACATCGCAGCTGATCACCCCCCTGTTTGAATACTCAGGTGCCTGCTCCGGCTGCGGGGAGACGCCGTACATTAAATTGCTGACGCAGTTGTATGGCGATCGCCTGTTGATTGCCAATGCCACCGGCTGCTCATCCATTTATGGTGGCAATCTCCCTTCCACGCCTTACACCACCAACGCAGAAGGACGCGGCCCAGCATGGGCAAATTCTCTGTTTGAAGATAACGCTGAGTTCGGACTCGGCTTCCGCTTGAGTGTCGATCAGCAAAAACAGCGTGCGCTCCGTTTGTTAGATCAGTGCGCGCCGCTGTTGCCTGATGACTTAGTGGCGGCTCTTAAACAAGAGAATGTGTTGACATCGCTACGTCGTGAGCAAATTGCGCAACTGCGCCAGCAGTTGTCTGCCTCATCATCTGCGCACGCTGGCGAATTGCAGGTTATCGCCGATGCGCTGGTTGATAAATCGGTCTGGCTGATTGGCGGTGATGGATGGGCCTATGACATCGGCTATGGCGGTCTTGATCATGTGATGAGCCTGAGCGAAAACGTCAATGTGCTGGTACTCGATACCCAGTGCTACTCCAATACCGGCGGACAAGCCTCCAAAGCCACGCCGCTCGGTGCAGTGACCAAGTTTGGCGAGCAAGGCAAGCGCAAAGCACGTAAGGATTTGGGCGTTGCCACCATGCTTTATGGGCATGTGTATGTGGCCCAAATCTCGCTGGGCGCGCAGTTGAATCAGACGGTAAAAGCGATTCAGGAAGCTGAAGCCTGGCCCGGCCCATCGCTGATCATCGCCTACAGTCCGTGTGAAGAGCACGGCTACGATCTTGCCTACAGCCATGAGCAGATGCGATTGTTGACCACCAGTGGATTCTGGCCGCTGTATCGTTTTGATCCTCGTCGGGCCGAGCAAGGCAAAGCGGCACTGGCGCTGGACTCTCGCCCGCCGACCTCGGTGCTGGAAGAGGCATTGATGAACGAGCAGCGTTTCCGCCAGTTGCAAACCCGTGAACCAGAAGCCGCTGCGCAGCTATGGCAGGAAGCAACCGAAGCCGCCAATCAACGCTATCAGCGACTGGCGGAAATGGCCGGTAAAGCAGAGAAAAGTGACTAAATGAATCAAGCCCGGCGCGCGGGCCGGGCTTGATATTTCAACAGGGTTGAAGCTGAATGATCGCCATTTCAACCGCGCGATTTGGCGAGCCGGTTAATTCCCGATAGCGCAGTTGCAGATTGCGCAATTCCGTCGCTACCACCTCTTTTTCTGTTGCTGATCCGCGCTGCGCCAGCTCGAGATAACATTGCCCGACTAGCCGGCACGCTTCTTCAAAAACCATGTCGTACGTTTGCATCTGCCTCTCCTCACCTTTAGAAACTAAAAAAACACTTCATCCATCCTGTCAGGCAGCGATGCGCACAATCTTTACCCAGATCAATAAATGGGCAGATTGTTCTGGCAACGTGTGCGGTTTTATCGCAGGAATCCGTGAAAAGAGATCACATCAGACTGGCATTCGCCTGCGCAATCCGTACCATACGCACTCATGTGATAGGGGTTTATTGCCGCTGAAGCTTCATTCAGCCGCCAACGGCCCTTGCGTTCATTCTCAAGCGTGAAAATAATGCAAGAAAATCAAGAAGTAACAAAGAAAGAACTATATAACCTGAACAAGTGACACAACTAAATGCAACTAGTTGATTTTGATTTATTTTCATTTAAATTCAATGCAATATGCTAAACGCCAACCTACACCTAGTGACGCTAATCACCTCTTTCATTGCCCCTTTTTCATGCCCTTTGCCCACGTTTTGCCCCCTGTTTTGCCTCCAAATTTTCTTTAGTCTACTTGAATATTTGTGCGCATCTTCCACTACCGCGCATTGAGAAAAATTTGTCTTCGCCCCCCATGCATCACCGAACAATCAACCGAACGTTTAATGCCCAGACTGAGTGAAACTGTTATTCACTGTTCGCCTTCAGACTGACCTCTTTACATACTAAGGAAAAGTTATGTGTAATTTATCTCTTAGTCCATTTACTTTGTTAAGTACGCTGTTTACCGCTCATCACAATGGTTTTGATGACAACTCAGGATTTATTCGCACCACAGATTATGTGGCTAATTATTCCTTTAACGCGGGGTATGAAAACTTCATATTTGCGGTGCCTGATAAAAATATCAGTGATGCCGAAGCCAAATCTCACCGGCTTGATACCGAAAAGCATCATCCAACGCTCAGGGAATTGAAAAAAGGACGCAGTAAGCAGACTAAAGAGAATGGTACCAGTCACTGGAATGACTATGCGGTGTGAAAGGACTTCAAAACCCTAGCGAGTTACCTCCCTGTTAATATCGGTCGCATCTCATCAAGAGGTAAGCTACTCGTTGTTCATTGATGAATGCCCGCAGTTGCTGACATTCATCTTAAGAAGGAAAGTCTGGCGGTTAGTTTGGAGAGTTTAAGCCATCTAAAGCAGCGCCTGAATTCAGACAGAATACACATTCTGCGAGATGCCATGAGGGGTGGTGCGCCATGACATACTGAGAAGCCTGTGTAGCAGACGTAAATGATCCCAAAAACAACCGTTTTTCTCTGTCAGGCAAACGAATACACTGGCTACGATGAAGTGTACAGCGTCCGTCGGGTTCCGGGGTGGTTACTGTGCAGAATTCATAATTCAGTTCCGGCATTACTGTTACTTCTCCTGTTTCATCTCTTATTGCGTCATTCTTTTTCAACATTAACAACCTCAGCTATTAATTCATTAAGACACGACATCATCACTTGTATTATTCGGATTAATTTTAGAAGGATTAACAAAAAATCAGAGGATAATCTTTATGCGTTTTTTCTGAAATGAGATAAGGATATGCCTTAGCGTTACGCTGCATTGCCGCAGGCCGCTACAGGTCACAGATATTGAAGAGATTTCGAAGCCCCCCTCTGACAACCTTATATCAAGACGTACATACCTTTGCGCTTGGCTTATTTAAGCTTAATGGATATCAGTTTCATCATTTACCCTGCCGAGAAGCTTTTATGATGCGTTTTTATTGAGGGTGAACTAAAAATTCTCACATTCTGTGCCAGGCTTTATATTCGTTAAGCGCTACGGAGAGTGAGATGAAGAAAATTGCATGGGTAGCTGTTTTGCTCCCTTTAAGCTTTGGGGCTTACGCTGAAACAGGTGGATATGAAGCGGGTAAAACACCACCTCCTCAGCATAAGGAAGATGCTGGATATAAAGGCTCGGAAGATACCGCAGAAACGCCCGTTAAGCTTATTAAAGACTTCAGACAAGGTGGCTATGCCACACTGGAGGGCTATATCGTCAAAAAAGTAAGTGGTGATACATACCAGTTCCGCGACAGCTCAGGGACAGTCAGCATTGATGCGCCAGCTTCCACCTTCAAAGGGAAAACTTACAGTGCAGAAGACAAGGTGCGTGTCAGCGGTAAAGTGTTCGGCAAAGGAGAAAGCGCACACCTGAAGGTTTCACGAATCGACGAACCCTGAACCGCTACAATTTTACCTCTGCCGGTTACAATGGCGGGGGTAATCCCCTAGGAAATTAATCAGGTATCAGCTCCTCGCCCTTTCTTAACAGCTTTGCCGCGTCTAATGCAAAAGCCTTGACCTGTATGTCATTTGACGAAGCCGCAATCCTCTCAAGCTCATAGAGTATATTTTCCTTGTTTATTGCCACGCCTCTCGCTGTCAGTTCAATTACAGCCGTTCCGATGGCACATCCAATCATTCCTGCTCTGTGTTCTCTCATCGCTTTCCCGCCCGTGGTGAGCGTCAGTTTGATTTAAAAATAAAAATAGAACGAAAATCCGAACTTTCAAGATTACCTAACGTCATAACTTATATGGAGATTATCCCATGTAACGAATTTTGCCCGCCAGTGCGGGCCTTTTTTTGCTCGCGGATAACGTCAGAAAGGGCATCCATCTGTAGCGCTCATAGTCAGAACTTCATGAGTCACGACTCCAACGATCATGACATCATCAAGCAAATCATCCATGAACAACAGGTCGTCTTCAGTCACTATTCTTAGCGGATATGAGTAGAGCACGCCCCACTCACGAACGCCTGACACATTAATCAAAACAGTGCTGTCATTTACAGGTGTTTTCAGCTCGTCAATCATGCAGCTACGCCCTTTCAACTCAACCAGATAGCATGTATCAGTAACTGGCAACAGTTGCTGCAGAGGGCTGAGTAAAAACGTTACCTCGCGACGGGCAGGTCCGAAAACCGGGTAGTGTAAGCCGGCGACAGCATTTCCCGCTTCATTGCCCAGGTCTTGTTTACCCCTTGTCCCGCAAACCATAATTTCCCCTTTCCGCTCTGATTAAGGCCGTCAACAACGCGCATCAGCGCTTCACTGTTAGCCTGTGGTTTGAACTCATCGAAGAGATTGAGCTGGGAAGCACCCTGACTGTAAAAATCTCCCAGCATGACCCCTGCCTTCATGAAACGACATCCATCCAGCCAGATACGATCCAGTGACTCCATGGCCACGCGAACAATATCTCTGGTGTCACTGGAGGGCGTCATCAGGTTTCCCATCGCTTGGTTGCCGTAAAACGTCTCGCCTACCGCATGGGGGCTTGTCCGGACAAACACTGCGATCTGCCTGCAGTATTGCCGTTCGCTTCTCAGCTTTTCAGCCGCGCGCTCGGCGTACGCGCAAACCGCCTGACGCATGTCCTGGTATTCGGTGATACGGGATCCAAACGAACGCGAGCACACAATCTGCTGTTTGGTTGGGGCAAATTCCTCCAGCCCGAGGCAGGGTTCACCACGCAGCTCCCGGACGGTGCGCTCCAGCACAACATTGAAGTGCTTACGGATGATGTAAGTACTCTGCTCTGAGAGGTCTTTCGCCGTAATGATGCCCATTGCATTCAGCTTTTTGCTGATGCGCCGCCCTACTCCCCAGACATCCTCAACCGCCACCAGCGCCATCAGTTTGCGTTGACGTTCCAGGCTCGACAGGTCCAGCACACCGCCTGTCTTTGTCCATTTTTTTGCGGCGTGGTTGGCGAGCTTGGCCAGCGTCTTGGTGGGCGCAATGCCGACCCCGACGGTCAGATGTGTCTCCTGTTTAACCCGGGCACGAATCTCCCGACCGTAATCCTCCAGCACGCGGCAGTTACGCACGCCAGTAAGATTCATGAAGGCTTCATCGATCGAGTAAATTTCTACCGCCGGCGCCATGTCCTCCAGCGTGGTCATGACCCGGTTGCTCATGTCGGCATAAAGTGCATAGTTCGAGCTGAACACTTGTACCTTGTGTCGGCGGAATTCATCTTTAAGTTTGAAGTACGGCGCCCCCATTGGGACATTGATGGCCTTGGCTTCTGCCGACCTTGCTATGACACAACCATCGTTGTTGCTGAGCACAACGACAGGTTTGCCGCGCAGGTCAGGCCTGAATACCGTTTCACAACTCGCGTAAAACGAGTTCACATCCACCAGGGCAAACATTACCGGCCCATCGTCTTAATGGAGTGCTTCACCACACCGAAGATTTCAAACTGGTCCGGATCCGGTATCGGTATGACTGAATGTGCCGCATTCATTGGTTTGAGGTGCAGGAACGGTTTCAGCATGAGCTGTTTGACGGTGAACTCACCCGCAATGGCCGCAACGATGATGTCACCGTGTTCCGCTTTGACGGAACTGTCGACCACCAGCATATCGCCGTCGTTGATACCGCCCTCAGTCATGGAGTCACCGCTGACTCTGATGAAATAGGTCGAGCTTGGGTGACTTACAAGAAGATTATTCAGGTCAAGGCGCTGTTCAACGTAGTCCTGTGCCGGCGACGGGAAGCCACAGGGCACGCGGGCAATGAAAAGCGGCAGCTCTAGCACGGCGCGGATTTCCGCAGGTCTGAAAAACTCCATAATGATGATCTCGATAATTACTGTATATATAAACAGTAATTGCAAACAGCACGATCGATCAAGTCGTCCGATGCGTCTTTTTGAGAAAGCGTTGGTAAGAAAGGTAATTTAACCGGGAAGTGCAGGAAGGTAAGTATGGCTGACCGGAGGTCCGTTAAGCGAAATTGCGCGCGAACCTGATGAAATTTTCTCCCCGATAAAATTCCAGTTCAATCACAGCCGCTTCGGTTAAACGCCTTAAAATTGCACTGATATCCAACCATTTAAATGACTTATTGGAAATTTATGGAATTAAACAGGTTTATGTAACACATCCTTCCACTCAATCAGAATTAGTCTAAGGTATGTGGGCCAGTCATGACTGGCAGCACAGCACACAGGATGCGTTTCATGCGAGAGAGACATTCCTAAGCCACTGCTTCTGCCCGCCTTGTGCGGGCTTTTTTTAACTGTTGATCGTCCGATATCAGGCTATTCGAGTCGTTAAACCCGAATGCCGTTATGTGAAAGGCAAAGCTAATCTATACCCATCCACGGCTCCGCTTTTGGTTGATACAGACCTGCACTATGCTTTATGAGCGAAATGATCGGGTGTTAGTGACAGGACCTGTAATGCGAAGCGCTGAGTTAGTGAAGTGATGATGACTGCACCCCTATCACTGCAAGTGTTTGTGACAACGTCACTCAGTTAGCCGATCTGACAACTGGCTTTATTCCACCAGCGTGGTGGTAAGTCTCTGTTTGCTAACCCTTCTGCACCATAACAGCACGCTCTGAATAAAGGTGACTTATGGATGTTTCACCAAGATTTGTCGTTGTACTAAACATTGTTGCAGTTGTCGTTTTGGTTATTGGTCTATCTGAGTATCTGAATTGGTTCTGAAATCCTAAACCCGCGGTCGATCAGCACTCTGGCCATGTAAACAATTCAGTGAAGAATGCACGCGGGTTGCCATTGATTCAAATGCTTGTTATCAGACATGCAGGAGACTGAATATGCGATACCTGATCATACCTGCAGTCACCACTGTCTTGGTTCTGGTGATTGTGTTTCTGGTCCAGACCCATTGGGGACCCACGCCTTGGTGACACTGATCAGCAGGGCGGGCAAATAAAAATAAATATCGGATTGTCAGCACTCTCCACATGAACTGGACTCAAGGCCGGTTCATGTGTTTTTTTTCAACCTCACCGAAGTTAAGTTGAACTTCCCCGTTTCACTAAATGCCTTCTACTCAACCGTTGGGATTGAACACCTGAAAGACCCTTTCTTCACCCTCCTCCGGTGAGATGTCCCTGAAGGTCGTTGTGTGCATCTCGATCCACTTGTTAGCGGCACGTAGTGTGTAGTGCCAGTTCAGGCGTTCAAGTTCCTTCACAAAGTCAGTGGTGCTGATGGTATAGCGGCCAACGGCATCACGTTTTATCGCCTGCCTGAAGGCAATCAGAATCTCATAATCACGGGGCATGGTAGTCACTTAATTTGCCTTAGCTGTATTTATATACAGTATCGACACTTGACCGCTCATATCAACATGATTCATTAAGAAACTCACGAACACATTGGTAGCAAAAGGGATTTAGTTTTACCGTCTCGCTTTCATAAGCGGTCAGACGTGACCAGGATTAATGTGCAACACTGGGTTGCCTAATCTTTTGAAAGGAATTTTATGAAGAGCTTTTTAGGTGGGATATTTATTGTCGCCAGTCTGATGACACTGGCAGGTTGTCAGCACTCGGAACCGGCTGTTGGTCCTGACGGCCGTCCTCATGCTCCGAGTCAACAGTCCGTGCCGGGTGGCCCTCAGGGGCAGGGGCCTGTTGGTCAGCCACAGTCCTGAAAGGTACCCGGCCTCCGCGCCGGGTTTTTTATTACATGGTGCATGAGATTAGATGAAAGGTGAATTCCCAGGCAAAGGTGAACATTATCATTGGCCATGAATCAACAATCCTGAAAATTTAAAAATCGTTCGCGAACATCCATTTAAAAGATGAAGGTTACTCAAATCCTAATATATTCAGACATCATCTCGTGCTTTTTGATGAAAACTCAAGCAGTATTTTATATGCATCATTTTTGATCGTCGTCACGCCCGAGAAAAGGAAAAACACTTGATAATTTCAGAGGTGCAAAAAAAAACAATATCACAGCTAATAACGTACTCTCATAAAAAACCATTGCAATTACCTTTACAACACATCGCATTTAAATTCGGTTTACTGAAGTTTATACAAAAATAAACAGATACTCATTTTTATGAAAATACCAGCAGCTATTATCCCCTCGCCTTCCAGACTGGAGGCATGAAAAAAACTCAAATGGGAGATAACATGAAATTAATTAAGACGTTGCTGTCTGTTATCGCGGGAGGCCTATTGTCCTCTCAGGCTATGGCTCATGTTCATAAAATGGACAGCAATCTTAGACCGTCTATTTCGTTAGGTTACGAGCAGGCAAAACTGCCTGGCTTTGGCGATCTCAAAGGTGCCAATGCAAAATTTCAGTTCGAAACAGCTTTTCCTGTCGGTTTTATGGTCTCCACCACAGCGATGAGAGATGAATGGGTAAAGCCAAAACCCAAGTATAAAAAATCAAAAAAAGATACAAGTAAGTCTCATAAAAGCCAGATTGAGTACTATTCATTAATGGCTGGACCGACCGTCAGACTCAGTCATATTTTAAGTGTCTATGCACTGGCGGGTGTGTCCCATACTCATCTGGACGTGAAAAATGTGCCTGCATCGGCTAAAAACAGACCGAATAGATTTGCTTATAGCGCCGGCATTACCGCAGACGTAACAAGTAATCTTGTGTTCAATGCTGGTTATGAAGGTTCAAAAATCAGTATTGCCGGAAAAGACCACAATCTGAATGCATTGGTTGCAGGTGTAGGTTATCGCTTCTAATTAAATGACCATGGCTCACCGTATGTGAGCCATGCTTTCAAACTTTTCTTTTACTTGAACCACACAATGCCATGAAATAATACAGGCTACCACATCCCATCTAATGATAGTCGAAGTAAAACATTTGGAATGATGTTGTTTTTCACACTGGCTGTTTTCATAAAAACATTAGTGGATTGTCATTTTATTTATCGTTATCTGTTTCATTATCAGAAATCTTAAAAGCCATACCTTTATCGTATTTCCAGCAACCTGAAGTATCCACTTCTTCAATGCCCTCTGACACCTCACCTACGCTCAGACCTACAGGCCATAGTGCTGAAACATCTCTGGATATGCTCCGAATAATACCATCTTTGTCAAAAGCAACTTTCAGGGTATGATTAGAAAAAGAAGCCTGGCAAGCGTACCAGTCTTTTCCTTTCTCATCAAATATGTACCCTACCCCATGTCTTTCCCATAAAAGGACAGCGTATTCAAGCTTTGGTTTTCCAGACTGGAAATTATTAAACTCGACCATTTATAAACCTTTAATTGTGAACCACTGATTATTGATCAATACCTGTATGGGGGCATGGCGGTAGTAATGAGAATGTTGGGTATTGACCCCTGTTATTACATGACCTGCTGGACACCGGAAATCCTGAGTTTTGCTTTCAGTCACGGCTCCCAGTCGCACACCTTTGATATAAGTCGTGGAGGTTTCTTTTCGTATCTTATTCAATTCATTTTGCAACCAGTCAGATAACCAGCCCTGCATTCCCTTTTCCGTTGTTTTCCATTTTTCTCCCTGAATGTCACCTGCCCCCGACATTTCAGCACTACCTACATGAAGTGTCTTTTCGACTTTAAGGCTGCCCGCTATATCAACATCCCCTGAGATTTCACCACCTTCTTTAAAATAATAACGATCATCGGATTCGCGTTTGCTGTAGCCGCTGGTGGCTGAGCATAACATCCATACTCCGTGGGTACTGTTCCATTCCACTTCGGAGGTGTACCCCTGACAAATCTGCCCTGCAGTCAGTTCTTCAATGCCGGCTGACAGAATACGGCTTTCTGGCAGATTATTGACCGTCAGAAACGACGGACCGGTATTGGTGCTCTTTGCACGAAAGTGCAGTCGCATACCGTCACTGAGATGGCTTAAGGCTGGCTGAAATGAAACCTGATAGTGGTTTGCAGAACCGGCATCTTCCGCGTAAGTCAGTGTGCCCTGTTGAATCGCACTGATGATGCCGTCAGCTGGCAGGAATGGTGCACCGTCAGCGTGTCGAATAGCTTCCGCATCTATTACGCGATCGCCATAATTAACCGTGATCACCCACGCGGATATGTAGCCGGCATCGGGGGGTGGCGTCATCTGTGCCCCCCTGGCTGCCACAATGCCAGCTTTTACCGCTACGTGACAGACACCCGAACGTATGGTGCTTTGTGCAATGCCTGCATTATCGGGGCCGCTGTAGGCGATCGCCGGGTTAGCTGCGTTGTAATAAGGCAGGATGGTCGGGCCCGAATCCACATCACTGTAAGCAACCTGAATCAGGTAATTGATACTCTGACCCGCAGTGACAGGTGCCTTTAGCGTAAATGTCATCGGGGCCATGAGCAGCCCCTGCTTGACGATGCTGTTCGTTGTGTCTGCTGGAAGTGAGGAGTATGCAGCGCCATCAATACTCTGTAGAGAATAGATCTGGCCCTCTCCTACTTTGATCATCATTGATGCAGGCATGCTGGGTGTACAGGAAAGACCGAAGAGACAGGTATTTTGCCCAAGAATCGCAGCGGCCAGTTTCGCAAGGCCGGTCATGGCAAACTTGTTGGTATTCAGCAGGTCCGTTTCTAGCGGAATCTGCCCTGGATAGACAATCTGACGATCCATATTTTTTCCCATGAAAATGGCCACCTTGAGGGTGGCCAAAAAGATGATCATTTAAATTGAGGTCTTACTGCAGTCTGACCCACACGATGGTGCCTTCCAGCTTCACCTCAGCCACTGCAGCGTATAGCTGTGCATCGCTCATTTCTCCCCGGAACATGTTCAGTGAAACGTATTGTCCGCGCGATGGCGTTCCGTAGCCTGATGGTGTCGTGTGATAACCCGCAATATGAGGGAGAGACGAGACCTGAGGACGGCGGACTACGACGAATGCCTGATAAGGCATCTTCACAGAGCCGTATCCCCCGGCAACGCCGTAACCCAGCGCAGGTCCGCCATAAGAACCGGTATCTTCAGGACGTTGCGGCTCAAACAAGACAGGCGTGTTACCTGTCATCTCTTTCAGCGCGCTGATGATCGCCTGGCGCGTGCCGCATTCTCTGAAAAGATGATTCAGTGTCTGTTTGCGAAAAGCGTCATCTGTCATACCCGGCGGACGTTGCAGTGAATCACCGAAGAAATCGTGAGCCGCCATGTCCAGCCAGCCATCAGTGGCGGTAGAGATGCGTGTCTGATTTCTCGCATAGCGATACAGCGTGTAACACCATGCCAGTGTGCGGGCCGCAGCCACCAGCACACTATTGAGTAGCGGGCTGTTGTCATCAAACCAGCCAGTGGGCAGCAGCGCCCGGAGTCGTGCATAAAAGTCGTTCTGGTCACCCTTTGCCATTCAGCTCACCGTAATACTGCCAGGACGTATCACCTCTTTCGCTGATGCCGGCAGATCTGCCGTGCCGGCATTCAGCGTGAGTGATGACACGTTAGTAACAAGTGGGCTGGCGGCGTATGCCACCCTGACGAGTTGCGTATAGGCCAGTAGCTGCCCCAGAGCCTGCCGTGAGAGGAAACGCTCGATAGCCTCGCGGACCAGCGCAACAACGCTGGCATGATTCAACTGAGAGTTGGTTGTAATAATCAGTGCGACATCAGCCATCACAATGACAGGAGGGAATACCCCAAACACGACTGTAAAACCCCGAACCGCATCGATGGCCATGTATGCCCGGTCAAGGAAGTCGCGTGTCGGTCGACCGCTACCGTCATCGACAACCGCATAAAAATATCCGGGTTTCACCTCATCGTCATAGCTTTGAATTTCGGTCAATGTGTATGTCACGCCTTGCTGCAGACTGGCGATTGCATACCCAATGGCCGCTTTTGTGGCTTTCGACAGTGATGCAATCCACAGGACGAAGCGGGCACGATAATCGTCATCAGACTCCGCGTCTTTGCCATTCGTTAATATGGCGGTGTTAGTCACTGTATCCACATACGACACTGAACCGGTAATCACGCAAATCATGCCTTTCTGTGCATTACCGGCTGCACCAGCAGCGTTTGCCCGGACTGGCACAACCAGTGAACTGGTGCCTGCGGACATAACGAAGCCAGACTGTACTGAATCCCATGCACCGTGGTCGGTGTCAGTCATCACCGAATACGTCTGGCTTCCGTCAGTCGTGGATACCATTAATCCAGCAGGTATCAGTGCCTGATTCGTAGCCGTAAACCGGCTGAAGACTACCAAACCGGTTGCCTGCACCGCTGAAAGGCGCAGAAATCCAAAATCTCCCATCCAGCTGTCCAGGTCTTCCCCTGAACAGGTTGCCGCACGGGTAGTCACCAGCAGTTTCACAATCAGTTGCTGTATCCACATGGCCACGCCAGCATTCGATTCAGCCAGCGACCGGAGAATGCTGCCGATGGAGAAGTCCATCAGTTTCAGCGTCCTGGCCTGAATAGCCGTGGCCTGGTCGCTGACCAACTCAGAAAAGGATTTGATGTTGAGTGTGGCCACTTATTACCTCGTTACGTCAAAACGGAGTGTTTCGGGTGTGTCCGTCAGCGCATCGGTGTATGACACAGAGACACTGACACCGTCTTCGATCAGGGACAGACGGACCTGCGGTGGCGGACTGGACGATACGGCCTCCTCAAGCAACATCTGCCCGACTATCAGCGCACGCCATTCCCCGGGGTGAATGTTTTCACCCACCTTTTTTCCCAGCCCGGCGCCATAGTCAGGGTGAAACAGATAGTCACCGGGATTGGTAAGGAGACGACGCAAAATGCGCTGTCTGCCCCGCTCCCGGTCATTTACCGGGCGCAGGTCGCCCGCAGGCGAGACATCAAGGTCTCCGCCCATCATGTGATACAGATCGAACATGGATTACCGTTACTTTGAGGATGAGAGTTGTTGTTCAGGGAGCTGAGTAAATTGCCCCCGGCCATTTTCGAAGTGTGTGTGACCGCTATAAACGGTGCGGATCCGGTGCACCGTGCCATAGCGTCCATTGTTGTCACGGATGTCTTTAGCGACCTTAAGATTTCCGTCCATCAGCACGTCACCGCCAGTGAAGTGATGCACCGGTGCCTCATAGATGAGTTTGTCTTTTGCGCTTAACAGGACTTCGCCACTGTTCAGGAACTTCAGCAAAGAGCCGCTCTGATGCACCAGCCAGAATTCGCCTGAAGGTGGCCCCGGACAGAGGTCTTCATCATTGTAGAACTGCCCTGACGCCATGCCTGCGCCCGGCAGGGCAGAATCAAACTCGATTTCCGCAACTGCACCAATCATAGGTCCCGCGGCCATGCCCCAGCCGTTGCCGACCCAGGGTGAGCTGAGGGGGATCCAGCCCGTTTCCTCACCTGTTGGTTGCAACTGCACTTTCACCGCATAGGCATCCGGATCATATGCGGTGATGATGCCCTGCCGGGTACCGTTATCTCCCATGGTGGCCTGCCTTGCCGTTGCCGCCATGACATTCAGTAAGACTCTCATTGCCGCACCTCCAGCGCCGGACTGTGATTCTTCCCGGACAGATGCATGGTGTAGCCATTGTCCCAGCTGAGCGTCCGACGCACGCGATCACACCAGTATGACTGATCGAACGGGCTTTGCGTGCCCTCAATACGAACGAGTGTCTGTGGTGTCAGCAAGTTGTCACCCGCGGTGGAACCACTAAATGACAGCTCATGCTGGACAATCTGGCGGTAAATTGACTGCGCCAGTGCGGTTGCCGCCTCGGGTGACAGGCCATTTCGAATCACGCGATAAACCCGCGTCTTCGCTTTTGCCTGTCCGGGTGAAGTGGCCTTTGATGATTCCGGGTAAGTCACAACAAACTGTCTGTTCTTACGCTTCGTATTCCAGCTCAGCACCTCAACAGTGACACCTCTGGAAATCGTCAGCGCACGCGAAAAAGACAGGTCGTCGGATAGATTGCACTGAGGAAAGGCCATGGTCCCCGTACGCTGCCAGCGGATCACGTAATGCTCTTTAGTCAGCGGATCTGATTGAGGGTGAAAATAAAGGCAGTCATCTTTCACATACACCGAGAAATTCTCGATGCCCGCTAAAGTGCTGAGTAAATCCCACTCGGTCTGCTCGCCTGTCAGGTGCGCATTATCAATCTGATAAAACTCCCCGATGCGCTGTGTTGTCGCTGTGACGTGCGGTTTGAGTCCGTGACGCTGCGCCAGCAAAGTCGCTATCTGCGAGCTGGTGTGGTTTTTGAAACTCTCCCCGGTGGTTTTCGCATCAATGAGCTGCGCGGTGAAATCCCGGCCTTCAGCCGTTATCTCAAATCGCGCTGGCTGGTAATGCCAGGTATCAATGTTGCCTGTGATGTGCCTTTTCTCGTCAGTACCGGCCTGCGTGATGATCGAGATGAACAGCTCTACCCGGATAGTCGTCTGTATCGCCCACCAGTTGAGCATCTGCATAGAAGCTGGTAGTGCTGAGATGGCCAGTGTCAGATCAAACGTTGACGCCCCGCGAAACGCATTGTCCTCAACCGAAAATGAGACAAAGGGAACTTCAATACCGTTTAAAAGACAACGCCCGCTGATATGGCGGGCGCTGGATTCAATACTGGGGTTATTGACGTTCATAGCTGTTTCGTCGGGCTGGTGGGGATTTTCAGGGTATGAATACCGCTTAATTGCGGATCGGCTAAGTCATTGGCATCAGCAATACTGGTCCACAGCGAAGCATCGCCATACTGTTCTGATGAGATCTGATACAGGTTGCCACCCGACAGTGTTACCGCCCTGACGCCATTCGCAGACTGCCCCGTTGTGATGTTTTTATTAAGGCGACCCAAGACATCCTGCAGCTGATATAGCGCCGGGATACGTGTGGTGTGGTCTGACTGCCTGAGCAGATTACTCACAGTCTTTGATATCGGGTTGCCCGGTAACAGGCCACCCAGTGACGTGATTTCGTATGCCGCAGATTCCAGCAGGGCCAACTCATGATGGATAATGTTTCGGGCCGCTATCAGTGGCCTCACCACAGCCTGAATCTGCACGACCGTGGCATGGGCAAAGTCGGTGACTTGCTTAACAGCCTGATGCAGGTCTTTCACTGTCTGTGTTACCGCATCGATATTGATTATGTTGGCCAGACCCAGCGCACGTCCGAGGTCACTGTCAATCAGCCCCTGCAAAGCACCGGTCAGCGCATCCACTTTATCCGGGGAACCTTCATTGCTGACCACGGCCACCTCAATGGTGTAGGGCCGCCGCCAGACAAATTCATAGACAGGTCTGAAGGCGGTGATGACCACGGTAAAGCGATAGTCATCCAGCGTAAGCACCACTGGATGCCCGGCATCCCGCATCCGCTCAAGCATTCTGACGCGTTCACCTGCCTGCGATCCGGTGAAAATCCCTGACCAGGTCAGCGGTTCGTATTCAGTACCCAGTACATCAATAATCCGCCTGCCGCCGATGAGCAGATGCTGTACCGTCTTCTGTCTGCCGGCGATGACCATGCGTTCGGGGACTTCGAATTCTATGAACTCAAATTCACCCAGCATCATTCGGGTGACGGTCGGATCGATGCCTTGTGCGAACTGCGTCAGGGAATGCAGAAATGACATGAGACTTTGCACCTTGAGACTTATGAAATGATTAATCGCTGGCTTTCTTTATCCGATCCATTAAGAACGATTTAAAAGGGAAAGATAGCCGACAAAGCCATCCCTGACTGGTTTCTCTGAATAAGCATGCCAAAAATTTAGGATAAGTTTGCAATGCATTGAGGCCAGGCTAATCTGTTTTAGTCCCGCTCTCTTCCATGGGATATCCGTCATATTTCCTGGCAATACAGAATCTGTTTTTATTGCCGCCCGGCTTCCGCGCAGGTTCCGGGCTTTTATTTTCAAGTCTCTGCAACTGATAATGTTATGTCTTATCTACCGCTTCGCATGAATTATTCAATCCATCGACTACTGTTTACTGGACTCTGTTGCTCCTCGTGATGGAAGTACGCTCTTTGGAAATCTTTGGCACAGGATTGTGCCAGCCCGGTTGCCACCACTCCCGGGCTTTATTTTTTCTCTACCCTCTCTTTTTGATCTGCCTTGTCAGCGCATACCCCACTTAACCCAAACTTCGTCATTTTCTTTGATCTGATTCAAATAATTAGCCTGCTTTTCATGTGGAAAAGACGTTATGCCTGGCTAAAATTTTTTTCGTCAGTGGCTGGTCCTTAAATCTTATGGAACCCTGAAATGAGGTCTGACTATGAATGAACCAAAACGCAGAGGTGGCGCAGGAAACTTCGCCAACGATCCGCAGCGAGCAAGAGAAGCTGGTAAACGCGGAGGCCGAGCCAGTGGGGGCAACTTCAAAAATGACCCTGAAAGGGCCGTAGAAGCAGGAAGAAAAGGAGGCAGCGTCAGCCGCCGCCCGGCTAATCCATCTGCCTGATTTGCTAAGGGATCGCTTGCCAGGGACTGGCACTTAAATTTTTCCCGATCGGCATTAGCCCGGCTCACATGTCCTTCAACGCCTGATCTACTGCATTCTTCAACTCTTCATAGGGCACCGCCCCCGATATAACTCGATCACCAATAAATGTTGTCGGTGTACCAGAATAGTGATGTGTCCGAAGCAACTCCTTATTCACCTCAATTATGTGATGTGTATCTGGCCTGATCTTATTGAGCTTCACTTTCGCATCAAAAAGAGCAGATCGAATGCGGTAATCATCCGCCATGCTCGGATAGGCCATTAACGCCTGGTGGAACTTATGAAACTTCTCAGGTTGTTCAATCCAGACCGTCAGTGCCATCCGCGTGGCAGCCGTCGATGCTTCGGAACCATAGGAAATCAATTTATAGGTAATCGCTATCTGGGGATAAGCTTTAAGAAGCCTTTCCAGATTTTTGTCGAGCTGTTTGCAGTGTTTGCAGTCGTAATTCACGAAGCTGACGATTTTCAATACCGGATGCTCTGCGCCCACAACTGGAGACATTGGATCGTAGAGCAATTTATGGTGAATCAACGTCTCAACCCGGTTAGACCTCACTGGTTTCGACACAGTGGTTTTCGTTGCTTGAGCGCTTTCGACCGATTGATGGCCTGATAAGTAAGGTGACGCAGATACGGCGCCGACAAACATCAGCACGAAAGAAAAAATGATTTTATTCAGCATTATCGTGTTCCCCATGCACATGCTCAGTTCAGCGATGTTCCGTCAGTCAAAGAAGTGACCGTGAAATCACTCCAGAACGCGCAGCATGGCGATAACGGCATTCAGAATTCTGAAAACCTTCGGCGCTGAGAAATTAAACGAGGCAGAGTTTAAGGAACGATGAGGCTGCTGACCTGACCGGGATGCAACATGAGCATGGATGAATCAAAAGCGCTGGTGGATGATGGCGCTCTCGCTGCCTGTCGGCTCATCCCACTCATGACGGTGGCCACCAGCACCTGACGGCCTTCATGCGTCATCAGGAGATTGACTGGCTGTTCCGTTTTGCTGGCCATAACGGGCGGTACTGACGGATACCTGCCGGTTTTACGGTAAGTCTGTTCATGCATTTGCTGGTTATCGAAATCAGCCTGTGTCGGCATCCAGGGTTTGTAGGGCGCGCCGTTGTCTCGTGCATTCTTACGAGCAAGCCTTTCGCGTTCCCTCATCTCCTGATTATGCGATACCGTGCTGGCCGGGTAGAGGGCGGCAAGTGTCGCTGCGGCTATGATGGCCGGCAATCCGGTCAGTGCGGCAGACAGTCCGGTCAGTCCCGTGCTGGCGCTTTTGCCGATGAGCATATCAACGCCCCATCCCGCCAGCTTAAGGGGTGACAGCAAAGCACCCGCCGCGTGTTTCAGGACCCAGATGCCCCCGCTGGCGGCCGCCAGGCCGGTGATGGCCAGCGCAGTATTTCCCGCCAGCTTCGCCATATCAGGGTGTTTATGTGCGATATCAGTCATACGTTCCAAAGAGTGCGTCAGGCCATCCAGTCCTTTAGTGAACGTGTCCAGCAGCCCACCGTCTTTACCCATCACCAGCTGCAGGTTCAGCCACTTTTTCTGAAAGTCGATTTTCCTGCCGTTATAGGTGTTACCCACGGCGCCATAGGCGTCATTCAGTCCCCGCGCGATGCCGTAGGCGTCAATGCGGTGGTGAATGGTCTCCAGCTGCTTGTCGATGAGGTTGAACATCTTGCCGCCGGTGCGCCCAAATATCAGGGCGTTTTCGCGCTGCTTCTGGTCATCGGTGTAATGATTCTTATGGTAGATGGGCAGAATCATCTTCTCGTAGTAATCAACCGGAGACTGGCTGAACAGCTGCGAATTGATGAGCGGGTTACCCCGAAAACGCTTCACGCCACCCATGCTGTTGAGTTCAACCTTGCTGGCATCCCAGACACCCATTTTCACCAGGTCACTGGAAACCTGACTCGGCAACTTAATGATGCCGTTTAAACGGTTATAGGCAGTCATCAGCGCTTCACCCGCTGCACCGCCCTTCAGCTCGCCGATAATAGGCTCAAGCTCAGCAAATAAAGCCTTGATGCTCAGGTTAAATGCGGAGGTGCCCGCCTTGGCCATAAACTGACGATACTGCGTGAAATCGACATTCCCGCCTGAAGACTGAATGGCTTTGAAAGCCGCATCCATCAGTTCGTTAAAGCGCCCGGGGCTTTTCAGACCACCCGCCGTTTCGGTGAAGCGCAGCATGTCCATCTGTTTGGCCACCGTGACTTCGCGCTGATGCTCATCGAGACCACGGGAGGCGAAGTTGATTCGTGCCAGCACAGGGGCCGCCATTTTGGCCGCACGCAGCTGGTCTTCCAGGCTTTTTGCCCCTGACTCACTGAATACGCCCTGTGCCTCCATAAAATACTTGAGCATGTCAGTGGTGGAGGAACCGCGAATGCTGGCCGTTTCTGCGAACCATTGTGCTTCCCGGGTTGCGGCCTGACTCATGCCGAACTGCTTAAACTTCTCCGTCATGGTCTGGTAGCGCGCAGCCTCATCTACGAAGCCACTGAGCATTTTGAAGCCTAAGTAGCCGGTGGCCAGATTAGTCATGCCATCCGAATACGAACCATGGCCGGGAGGACGACCATGACCGCCACCGTTACCCGAACCGCCACCACCCCATCCGCCCGGCGGCACGCCGTTGTGCCATCCGTTCCAGCCAGCTCCCGAACCTGATGGCGGAGGCAGAGCCAGTCCCCCTCCCCGGTTGCCATAACCGCCTCCCCCACCTGCCGCTGCGGAACCCGCGGCCAGAACCGGCAATGTCATGGCCGCGCCGTACCCACCAGCCAGCATCGGTAGATTCCTGCTGGCATTGTTCATGCGCTGAGTATGGTCAGCAGCCGAGCGGATAGCCTCAGCATAATCACGGGCGCCCCGGGCCGCGCCGGAAAACTGATTATTAAGGGAACGGTTGAGCGCCCTTAGCGCGGATGTCGCCTCTCTGGCAGCACTGGTCAGTGCTTTGATGTTTTTCGTGATTTTGACGAATTTCTTATTGAGCTCGATCGCATCCCGGCTGACCTGCATCAGGTTGCGCGTAATCTGGTCATCCAGCGCCAGTCGCACGGCTACGCGGTAAGCCTGAATATCCAAAGAGACCTCGATTTGCGGGTATAAAAAAACCAGCCGGAGCTGGTCAGAGTGGAGGTGATAAATGTTGAAATAATCGCTGAACTTTTAAGCTATTGTGACGATAACCTTTGCAAATCAAAGGGAGTAGGAGCTCCGATCATGGATAAACTCGGCCGCCTGTTTGAAAGGGAACAGTGTGCTCAATCGATGTATAGGCGCACTTCAGAATCTGAGCTTTCTCGAATCGCCAGAAAGTGTAACCGAGACGAAGTGGCAGCTATACATATAAGATTAAGGCAATTTCGCTCAGAACTGGCAGCCTGCCCGGATTGGGACGGCGATACACAATACTTGATATGGGATGCAATTGAGACCCATAAACGGCTTCTAGCGCAGATTGAGTTGCTGCATAAGCACAGAACTAATCTAAACTCTGCTGAATAATTAAGGCTGGCTGCCGATAACAGAGGGATACAATTCAAGGAGAACTTTCAATGGAAAAGCCTAACCCTCTTGCAGCCCTGTCTTTAATCATCTGGTTTTTGATGTTCATACCCTGCTTCCGCATGGCACAGAAGGCAGGCTTCGGATGGAAGATGGCGCTACTGCTCTCCTGTCCAGGCATTCACTTGATCATGCTTTACGTCTTCGCTTACAGGAAGTGGCCCACGGCACCCTATCGATAAGAAATTAATCTGCCTGTTCGAAAGACGGGAATGTGAAAACAGCCCCTTATGAGGGCTGTTTATCAATAACCGTTGTTACGTAATTAGGGTCATCATACCAAGAAAAATAATCGTACATCTTTATCTCTTTGATTGGCGGATAAACCTCTTCAAACTTTTGGAAAATGTGCAAAACCCCACCCATGCAGGTTTCAACAACGGTTTGCGCTTTCACTTCCCTTAACGAATCTTCAAGACCTGATGCATACTCAGCATCTAATGTTGCGTCATCCGCAATCGATGATAGTAGCGACATGTCTAAGATGACGCCGCGATTCTTTAAAATGTTTATGTATCGCTGAAGTTGACTTGATTTAGCAAGAACGGACAGTAAAAATTTACGATGATCGTCATCACGCTGAACCTTGGGCACCCAATAACCAACTGAAAGTTCGGCAATTTCGTTCACAAGCTTAACACTGCTATCCACTACTGACTTCGTTTCGCTTCTTGTAGCAATTCTTTTTGCATTAAAAAAAACGACCTTCCATCCCAACAAAACCAACGCGGGACTTAAAATTGACAAAATAAGTGTAAATGGTGTCATGTGGCTAAAAATCTCAAATCACTTTTTCAGGTTCAGCTTTGTCAATAAATCTTGAAATCTGCTGTTTGTAAAAAGGCATTTCACTCTTGACAATTAATAACTTACGTAACTTATCTTTATCAATACCTTCCTTGCGCACCATTCCACCAAATGCTTCTTCAAGGAAAGAGGAACCAATTGCCAGTGCTATACCATCAAAATCCACTTCAACGGGTGAAGTGGCATTTATAAACGCAGGCACTAAACATTCTTTACGGAATCTTTCTGCACTATTTGGACCATCAGATGGATATCGCCCAAAAGGCGTCTTGGAAAAATCCTTTGATATCAATATCTTAGTCATGTTAACTCCCAGTTCTTTTCAGCGACCATTGAACCAATGTTCCTGGGATATGGTCAGGAAGTGATGTACAAACTGGATCATTATTCTCAGAAGTATACACATACATTGCGATGCCTGTGAATACCAGTAATTTCTCATTATCTGAATTACTTACGCCAATTGGTCGCTTCATATCCTCTGAGCCATTTCCTCTAGAAGGATCATCATATCTGGTGCCGCCATAGCTAAAAGCCTGCTTTACCCAATCTGATTCGTCACTGAAAGGACTGACAGCATTACCAGAGGCGAAAGTTTTGCCCGCCCCCAGTCCCAAGTCACAAATTATGAAATACACCTCATTAGTGACTCGGCTGAACCATGAACATTGCCACCACCTATCACCGCCCATGCTTTTGAGCATAGGCTCCATATCTGGATGCTGGTAAGCATGATGGGCTACATTTATCATTGCTTCACTGATAGCTGTTGATAATGTCAAAAACTGATCTAAAGATAAATCGGCTTCTTTGTCCAAAAAGTTTACCGTTTTTGGATACTGTTCATAAGGTCTGACAGCTGACTGAAAGTACTGTTCATTCTCCGTCAGTGCAGTCAATCTGTCTAAGTTCCCAGCCAGCAACGCCTTAGACAGTCCAGTCCGCACAATCCATCTGTGACCATTATCATTCTCCGTTTTAGAAGGGAAAATAAACCTAATCGAATTTGCATCCCCTTGAGTTAATTGTGCACGATTGACTATGGCAAACATTAACGTCGAAGCCGCCGCTGAGGCATAAGTTACTTGAGACAGGTCTATAACAAGCTTTCGCTGAAAAAACAACGCATTCTGATTGATTTCATTGAAAAATTTTAATGTTACTGGTCGATCTTCATCAGTGTAAATGCAAATGCGTGCAGGAGCTGCAATTGTAGCGACAGTTTTCTTTTTCATTTATTTTTTCAACCGCTTAACGTCATCACATTAGAATTAAAACCATGTATAAAAATCAAGTGTTTTATTAAAAAGTGGTTTAATGCCAACTTGATGAAATCCTAGAAAATCTAGTGTGCCGCTTCGCATGCAATCCCCATTACAACGACTATGCTCAAAGTGTCTCTTACTTCCCTGTGATGAGACCTGCTCTCATTGGAAATGTTGGGCACAGGATTGTGCCAGCCCGGTCAGCCACCACTGCCGGGCTTTTGTTTTACCAGGCTTTGAAACCTCGCGATATCGCCAATCCAATCGACTCCATCAAAGGGTCAATCTTCCGCACGTAAGCAGGCCCGATGAATGGCCTTGGCGGGATGCGGTCGGTACCCACCTCCTGCCAGAATCCGATCTGACTTTTCGTGCCCACGATGGCAACCAGACCAACCACTTCACTTTCAATTGAGTCTCTCAGTTCACCAGAGCGCAGCAGCGGATCGTTTTCGGTGTAACCATGACGAACACGGTCCGCCCTAGTGGATGCTGCCAGGGGCGCCCAGGCTTCAAACGGGCCATAAGCGGGCTGGTAAACGCCAATCTCTTCTTTGGCCGTCTCCTCAATATCTTTCACAATGACGTGAAAGCCAAGTTCGAGCTCAGACGCAATTTTGGTGGAGGCTGACGACAGCTCCCGCGCAAACTGCTCAAGATCCATTAGTTACCCTCCTCCCACTTGCCCGTGTTCCAGTTGTAGACTCCCCCGTCGAACTCACGCATGACCACGCCCATTGCAATGCGTTCATGCGGCATCAGCCCGGTCAGTCCAGGAAAAATAATGCTGAACGGAACCCCGGATTTCATCAGCCAGCACTGATTGATGAATGCAGGGTTCTTCGCTAGTTTTTTGCGGCAGTCTCTGTGGCCTCGTCTTCTTCCTCTTTCGACTTCTCGCGCAGCCATGATGTCACCGCTTTCAGGCCGCCTTTACCGAGGATGGCGAGAACGCCTTCAATCTGTTTCGGGTTCTGCGGCACCGGGTATTCGTCATCGTCAATCTCAGCCACGGCTGCCACCGGGAAGGCATACATGTTCATGTACATCACGTTCATGGCCATCTCCGCACCCACGGCGACCGTCAGGCGGGACTCCTGCACCGGGTCCAGCTCACGCAGGGTGATAAGGCGACCGGCGGCGTCCCTGACCTGGTTGGATTCAACAGCTGATTCTGCCGCTGCGGGCTGTTTGTTTTCATGCACTCTGACCTGCACCATGATTTATCCTCAGTTAACTTTTTTGCGACGGCTGGCTGTCCATGACAGCGTCTGATTAACGGTCTTCTCACCCTGCTTGTTGCCGGCATCGGTGAGGTGAAACGACACACCTTCATAGCGGTACACGCTGACCGTGCCGTTCGCTTCAGTGATGGTTTCGGTAATGGTGCCGCGGGGCTGATCGATACCGTTGAAGTAGTTGTCCTCCCACCTCGCCCAGAAGTCATCGAGCGTGGCATCCATACGCTCTGCGGTGATGGTACCGTGCCAGCCGACAGGGATTTGCAACTCGTCGGTGATGCCGTTCAGCGGCGTAATCTTCTGGGTTGAGACCTGCGGCTTTGAGTCAAAGCTCATGATTTTGGGAATGCGCAGCTTGCCCGTATGCGTATTGATATCGACTGCGATATCACGACCCACGGTATAGCCAAGAGTTGGCATGGTTTATCTCCGGATTAAGAGGCGCAGGCGTGTTAGCGGGGTGATTCGTTTGAGACGGAAATGGACACACTACCGCCCCCTTCCAGGTTCACGAGGAAATAGCGCACCACGTTCAGGTATTTAACCTGCACATCGGCGGTCATGTACCCCAAAGCAACGCGTGAGTCCTGATTGTTAGTGGCATCGAGGCGCACGGCAAATGCGGGGCCGCCATTAGGGTCACCTATCATCTTCAGCGCCTCCAGATTCGACAGGAAAGATTCCAGCGTGCTCTTGGTTTCCCGGCGTAAATCCACAGTCTGATTGTCACCCACCACTCCGCCAAAACTGGCAGCAATCGTCAGCGACAAAAAGTTGGTCATGCGTGTGTAGGTGTCATCATTCTGGGTCGGATTGGATGAGGTGTTACGCCCCGACCGCATCCCGAAGTAATGACCTCCCGGACAGGGATTGGTAATGACATCAAGTCGGGCAGAGTTAATCGCCCCGATTTCCGGTACCGAGTAAGGTCGCCCGTCCAGCTGGCGCTGAGTCGCAATGATGCCTGGGATACGCTTGTTCAGAGTGGAGATATGGGGTGATCGGGATGCAATATTCGCCGCTTCAAATGTAGCCGGCGCAATCAGCCGGTTAATCCCGTTGGAAGTGTCTTTCCAGGACGGCCAGTCGCCCACAATCAGTTTCAGGTGCCAGTCATCAACGCCTGAACTGTTGAGGGCTTCGGACAACGCGTTACAGCCCGTCGAGACAGCACCCTGCGCGATCGCATATGCCCCTTCTGACGCCGCAAATGCAGCCATAGATGGCCAGCAATTTTTATCCGTCACATCGATGAGGTTGATGACCTGAGAGTTGGTACCGCGGAGGGCATACATACCCTTACGTAGGGTATCAATCCCGTCCTGACCGAGGATGGTTGTGTCATTAATGCCTGTGGCGCCATCGGTACCACCGCTGAGCATGGCCTCAGTCACCGGTGACTGAGCCGTCGCCTCTGATTCGGTGACTTTAGCCCTGACAAGCTGGCTGGGACCACGAATATTGAGCTGCCCCTGGTTGACCGCATCAGCCATGGCTTTCCAGAGCGCATCCCCTTCACCCCGGATGTTATCAAACACTTCAGCACTCACACCCGGCAGGCTGATGGTGAGTTTTCTGGAGCCGACCGCGGTACCGTTGCTGATGCCCGCGCTTATCTGGTTGCCACGCGTGCCGCTGTAAAGTGCGGTCAGCAACAATGAATTCTTACTACCGTTCTCGCAGAGTCTGCCACTGGCTGATGTGTCACGACCGTTGGTTACACGGACACAGATAAGGTTATTGGCGCCAACCTGCAGAGAAATCGCCGCAGCGGTCGCTAAATCGTACTGGCGATATTTTGGTGATCCCAAAAAGAAACCCATATCCGTATCAGAACTGATGCGGAATGCGCTGTTAACCGGGCCCCAGCTGGCCACGCCCACCAGCCCCAGTCCGTCAGTGGGTACGCCGTTGATGTATCGTGTGCGGGGCGGCACAACCTGCACGTACAAATCCGGTGCCGTCAGTGCAGACGTGTTGAGGCTGCCGGAAGGATAAATCGGCATGCGTTTTACTCCATATTGAATCAGTAATGCAGGTTGCTTGTGACAGCTGATGCGTGAAGGTCAGGCATCAGGGCCTGAGGTTGTGGCCATTGAGATTAACAGTGATGTTTGTTACCTCGGGCGCACTGATGGTCTGGGTAGTGGCGAAATTAACACTGAAAATCAGGTCACGGCGGTACACATGCCAGTTCTCAGCACTGTCTGAATCAAACTGGCGGGCATAGAACATCTGAGCGGGTACACCATCGCCGAGGTCAATGTGACAATGCTCTGACAGTGCAGTATCAATCGCTGTGCCGATCGTGTTTCTCAGCGAAGGCGTGGGTGCCCAGACCGTAACCTGAAAATCCTTAATCTGCCGACGAAGTTCCCGCACAGCCTGCCCGGTGTTGTCCTCAGATAACGGCAGAGTCCGGAAGGGTCTTCCCAGAGGTGGATTAACTCGTCGTTCACTCGGGAGTGACCAGACGGACACGTGGACACCTCCCGCATCAATGTCTTGCTGCAACGGTACTGGCAATGGCCAGCCGGGGTATATTTTGATGGTGGCGTCGATGATGGCAGTGACATCGGTACCTCCGGAATAAAGTACATCAGCGACCCGCTTTGCGAGGTATTGAGAGACGTCATCAACACTGGCCATTTACGCAGTCAACCGCATCGCTGTGAGCCGCCATCCCATATCAGTCAGTTCGGTACCGGTGACCACATAGCGCAGTCCATTATCATCGGTCATGAAATCCCCGGTATGGATATGCAGGTTACCGAAGGCTGGCATGAGAATGCCGTACCAGGCGCTGCGGGTTTCTCCGGGTAATTTTAACGGGCTGTGCTCACCACTACGGTTGAGCAGAATGCTTGCAGGCCAGTCAGACATGATTACTGTTTCACTGGCAGCTGTCGTCCCACCGTAATCCTGCAGACCTCCATTTGATCCACTCGCTGCGTAACGCCGCAAGGTAATCAGCCGCTCTGCTTTCACACACAATATGGGCTGCAACAGCGGCATGGCAGCCACATAAAACGTGCCTTCTTCTTCTGAGACCAGGATGTCGCCGACCTCAAACCCCGTTTCATCAAAAATACCAATACGGGCGGCCTGACCAAAACGCGCAGCGCGCATGTAGCCGTAATCAGTCGTGAAGGACGCTGAAAGTAACTGCAGCGAGTCCGTTTTTAGCGGGCCAAAGGGACTCACTGCCCGGTAATGACGGGCGATACTTCCAAGGCGTTTTGCTGCCTTTCCATTGCCCTTACTCACCCTGGCTGAAAGCTGTAACGCATCCATATCAGCTCCTGACCAGTCGGATTGACCCATTACCCAGTGACGGCCCCGGGGTAATACCGAGCAAGCCACAAAGCTGACGTCGCCACTGGTTGTATAAACGCGTACGGTCTGACACCTCTGAGCGGTTCCGTTGCCAGACAGCGGCTTTATCGGTATCCAGATTTTCCGCCGCACGGGCAATTCCGCTTTCAAGTCCTGCCAGCGTGATGAGGTAGTTCACCACAATGGTTTCCTCCTCAGCGCGCAGCGTATTAAGGCGGTGAGCCAGCGTCTGGTATCGTCCGGACGTCACCTGCGCGTAGGCCGCATCTGAGCGCTCGTCCGGAGAGGTATCACCCAGCATCGAATAGCCCATATACCGGCGTGCGTCAGCCTGCTGTTGGGGAGTCAGCATGAATTGCCTCTTAGAGTGAAGTGCTGTCTGACACGACATCGACTGGCTAACCTAGCAATACCGCGGTGTGTTCCGGTTTGATGTTCTGGCACCCCCATGCCGCCGCGATTTCGTAGCGTACGCGACGGTACTGTTTGTACATGGAGACTTCGAAGGACATGTTGGTGCGCGGGTCGGTGATCATGATGCGGTCATCAGCCATATCTCCTTCTTCAGGCAGCGCAGGAGCACGGGTAGCGAGAATAATAGCGGAACGGCTGAAGGCGAAATTAGCGGTGAATTTTTTCACTATCATAATCTCGGTGCCCTTTTTAATATTTTCCAGGAGTCCGGGATGGCAGAGAATTGCAGAACCACCACTGGTCACGTCATGGACGATATATTTGTGATGGCCAGCAATGATGATGTCGCCTGACGCCGCTTTGCCTTTTAATGGCAGTGCCGGAAACCCCCCATCGAGTTCTGTTTCAGTGACAATTTTTTCAATTTCCGAACCATCAGAATATTGAGTTGCTACTCCTGCGGACTCGCGCAGGGTAAAACCATGCAGTTCGAGCAGTGTACCCTGCGCACGCAGCGATGTGGTGCCCGCTTCGTTGGCCTTAGTCAGTTGTGCCATGGTGCGCAGCGCAGCACCTGCGGTCGTATCAATGACACATTGCAGGTCACTAAGCGGTGCACCGTTATCGGTGAGAATTTTACGCACCTGTGCTGTATCGGTAAGCGTGTCTTTGAACGGCGTTTTACCCGCCTCACCCGCTGCACGTGAGGCGCGACGGAAGAGCTGCCCCAGATCGACTTCGATTTCATTGACCAGCGTTCGCATCGCCTGTGTCACCTGGTCGCGGCGAATGCCGTGGTAGCCCGGACCGGACTTAATGCCCTTTTGCTGTTCGCCTTCCCAACGGAACGGCACCATGCGCGATTTTGTGATGGTCAGCGGCACGTTATCGATAATCTGGTCACCATCGTCCGGAGGCAGTTGCCCGGGCTTTACATCATCCGCTTTGGATGCAGGCGTCAGTGGAATTCGGATCGGCTGATTGAGCGCCGCGCGTTCGGCGGAACCATCCAGCGTAATGGACGGGATAAACCCGCAGAGTTCGCGTGAAACAATGTCGAGCGACTGATAAAGGTCGGGAATCAGTTGTGTAAGGGTGTTGGCCATTCAGGGCATTCCTGTTAATCGGTAATCTGCACCCCCGCGCATGCTCTCTCGCTCTGCTCCTGTGGGCTGAGGGATTCGAACTGTGCGCGGGTCAGTGTGTTCGGGTTCGTGTTGCCATTGCCACCGCCGGAACCGCCGCCTGATGCACCGGTGCCTTTGAGGATTTGGTCTTTGTAGGGGTAGTGTTCAACGAGAATGCTCAGCGCTTCTTCGAATCCGGCCGCTTCGCCGGGTTTAATGGCGCTGAAGATTTTGTTGCCTTCGCGGTCAAATGCCGTGACGGTGTCACCAACGACCTGGAAATTGCTGCCAAATCGGGCTTCCACTAGGTCGGCCGGAATACTCATCTTCTCAGCAATGAATTTTGAACGGGCAAAACTGCCGCCAATTTTCTCTGCAGTCAGCTTCTGGCTCAGGTCATCACGCTCTTTCACAATCGGCGCATACTTCTCTTCCAGCACGCGCACCGCTTCTGAACGCACCTTTTCAACCTCGCCAGCATCCACCAGCGTTTTGTCTTCCAGGTTCTTCACGGTATCCAACGCGGCCAGGGCAGCAGCCGGATCGGTTATACCCTCGAACGTTTTCAGCGTGGTCTCTGCCGTCTCCGCGCGTTCGCGGTGCGACTTCGCCTCGCCGTTCAGCCGCGAAATGGTCTGCAGCGTGCCGGGGGCATCAAAGGCAACCTCTTTGCCGTCATCCTGCAGGTACACAGGCTTGCCATCGTTCACGACAACATTGCCGTTCTCATCGAGTTTCAGTTTCATCGTGGTCATCCAACCGGGTAAGAGCCATCCGGCTCGTGGCGCCTCACTGCATCCGCAGCGGTCGGCAATAAAAAAAGCCCGTGCAAAAGCACAGGCCTGAGAGGGTTAAGCCGGGTCGGGTGCCGGCTTGTCTGTTACGGGTGGCGGCATGGCGCGGATACGCCCCTGCTCATCCGTCCAGCGGAGTTCGCTGTTGATGAGGCCGCGGCGCTGTATCTCGTTAAACAGCGTTTCGTCTGACAGCGCACGCTCTTTATGCATACCTATCAGGAAGTCTGCCGAGGCTTCGGCGAGTGTGGTGGCACCGAAATCGCTGAAGATGGTGACATGGCCACCATCTTTTTCACCCATCCACTCAGCCAGATACTGCAGCGCAAGCCGGGTTGCGTCTGTGAGGTCACACACCATGCGCTGCAGGGCGCTGGTGCCCGCCTCGTTATCTGCCAGTGTCTGTACCACAGTACGATGACCGGGCTTGACCACCAGCAGTTCCGCCCCTATCTGGCGCATCTTCTCCTCAAGGTCGAGGATGTCAGTCCGCCCGGCCTCAATGGCTTTCCCGGTGTGTTCGACATAGCGCAGGTCGGCATCGTCCTCTTCGGACATGATGGCGGAAGCTGCCCCCACAGAGATGGGCGCATCACCGAGCTTTTTGCCAAACAGTACCGGCACGCGGGCGACATGCAGAATGGTCTGCTGGTCGCTGCGTGACTGCCAGTGTTCGACGTTGAGCCAGGCCAGCTCCGCCAGCGGCGGCCTGCCGTTCATGAAGCCACGCTTGTCACCGTAGACCGGGACAAAGGTGATTTTCTTCAGACTGGTGGTGCCTTGCTCGTGCAGCTGCCACTCCAGCGCACCGTTAGTGCCGTTGGGTTTCTCACGATAAATACGCCAGCGTCCCGGATTCAGCACCCTGACCTGCTGAATGTCTTTCACGACGAATTCATTCTCCGGGTCACGCTCACTCACCGTCTCAACAAAGCGCAGCATGGTGAACGTCTCATGCCCGTTTACGCGTTCTGACTCGTAATCCAGCAGGCTGTTGGCGGTCACCTTCACGAAGTATGGCCTCAGGCCGCGCTGGCGCTCTTCGGCCAGGGAAAGCGGCTTATCCGCGGGCGGATGCTCCACCAGAATGCCGCAGAGACCATAAGCCATGGCCTCTTCACAGATGTCAGCCAGAAAGGAGTGCAGATTGGTGCCCTGCAGGTCAATGTCGGTGAACATCTCGCGTATGCGGGCGGGCACAACCGTCTCATCCCAGGTCACCGGGCGGGAGAAAGGTCTCCCGCTGAGCACTTCAACCGTGCGTGAGAAAGCCGGAAACAGCGTGGCCGTACTCAGGCGGTTCTGATAAAACGCATCCTCTTCGTTGGGCCACCGTGGCAGATACGTTTTCCCTGCCTTACGCATGGCCGCCGTACCGCCCAGCAGTGCAGAAATCATGGGCCAGCACCCGGCCATCGACTCAATTCTTGGCGATCGCTTCCGGACGTCGTTGCTCATGGTGATATTCAGTCAGGCAGAAAATGGACGGACTGTCGTGCTCTTCGGCTGGAACAGTTCGGTAATGGCCCAGACCAGCGCATCGAGGCGGTCCGGAGATTTTTTGGCTGTGGCGGGCACATATTCCAGCAGCTGGTTCTCCAGCTGATAGAGGTTGCCACGATGCGCCACCCGGCCCTGTTCGTACAGCGCAGAGATAGGCTCAGCCCGGGCAAACTTACCCTTACTGGCATGGACACGAATGACGCGCCCACGAAAGCCCGCATTGCGCAGCGTATCTTCGGCCATATCACCGCCCTGATTGGTCTCAATGACAATGGCTTCAGCGTGGTGCTCTTCATAGGCACGGATGGCCCGCTTCGCCCAGCCGTTGGGTGAGTATTTACCGGAGTAGTCCGCGTCAGCGGAGAACAGCCGGTCGTTACCGCGCCCGTAGCTGCTCGCCACGACAATGCCAGTTTCGTCACTCTCTTCGCTGTTGGTGGCCTGCGGGTCGATGGCCACGACGGTACGCGATGGCTGCAGGACGATATCCAGCGCACGTGCGCCGGAGACCATCGCTTCAGTCCAGAGTGCCCCTTCTGCATTGAACCGCCGCGGGCGCTGCATGTACTGCGCTTCGGCAGTGCGCCGGTGTGAAAACAGGGAAACCCGGTGTGACTCATTGTGCTTGTAAGGCCACAGCCAGCCATCAGGCAGGCCATGCTCCACCGGGATCGCGTGTGTATTTTCCGGATACTGCGCTGAATACGGCTGAGTGTTATCAATCAGCACCGGCAGGTTCAGGTGGTGCCAGTTCTCACCACTGCCGCCCCGCAGCAGATAGCCACTCAGGTCGTGATAATGAATGCGCTGCATGATGACCACAATAGGCGTGGTCTCGATGGCCAGACGGGAGCGAATGGTTTCGTTGAAGCGGGTGTTCACCCCGTCACGCACAATTTCACTGTAGGCATCATCAGGTTTGACCGGGTCATCAATGATGAGGCTCCCCTGCCACCCCGGCTCCATATGCCCGGCACGAAAGCCGGTGACCTGACCTGCAGCGGAGGAGGCATATACCCCGCCGCCGTATTCGGTCCACCACATGGCTTTACTGTCTGCATCATCGCGCAGCGCCATCGGCCACATGGCCTGATAGGCTGACGATTTAACGATACTGCGCGTGGTCGACGAGTTCAGTAACGCCAGGTTGTGGGAATACGACAAGTGCATGAAGCGGGCACGCCGGTTCAGCGCCAGCCCGCGGCCCATCATGTTGATGGTAGCCATTTCAGTCTTGGTGTAGCCCGGTGGCACATTGATGATGAGTCGCTGTATCTCGCCATCAATCACCCGGTCCAGCGTCTGCTGTATCACCTGATGATGTGGTGCGACTATCATCCGGCTGCCGGTGCGCTGCTTGAAGAAATAACGGGCGAAATACATCCCGTCCTCTTCACACTCTATACGGCGTGCAGCGGTCTTACAGTCAGCAGTCGTCATCCTCTAACATTTCCCGGCGCGCCTGCCGGTATTCCTCGCGGGAGAGCAGTTTAACCTCAACCGGGCCGCCATCTTTTCCCGTCAGCGCATGCGTAGCCTGCTCACGGAAGGCCTGTACGGCGATGTGCTTACCAAGCAACTCAAGATTCTTGACCTTGTCTGGCCACTTAATCTTCTTGAGGATGTTTTCAGTGGTGGTTTCGTCGAAGTTGGTGACGGTCGTCAGCACGTCCAGACCACTCAAGGTTGTACGCCAGACCCTGGGCCACTCGTGCACCATCTTAAGGCCACCGTCATCTTTCAGGATATCGAGTACGTCCATCTCATCGATCTGCACCAACCGCTGCAGTACGTAATCTGCATTTATCTCTACCCTTTCATTGCGCGCTGTTTTAAGTTCGATGATGCGCTTTGATATATCAGGTTTAGACAGGTTTTCAGAACCCATGCGGTTTGCGGTCTTCTGGCTGTAACCTGCCCTGATGGCAGCCTGTGAGGCGTTTAAATCAATCAGATACTCTCGACAGAACATCTCTTGTTTGTCGGTGAGTGCCATAAATAACCTTATGGAGATAAAGATGGGCAACGTGAAAATTTATGCAGGATTAGTCAATGGCGATTTAATGCCAATTATCGAAGATAAATCATCTTCACAGATTGTAACTGCCTTTACCGGTGATGACACCGGGGTGCCGCCCTCATCTTTAACGATAGAGGTTGTAACAGATTCAGGCTCAACCGTCAGAATCTATATACCTAATAGTTCTGCGAATGCCAGCGTTACAATAGACGGCTCTCAGATTTAATTCGCCTCATTGGCAATGGAGATTTGAAGATTGTAAATCATCAAATTACCATTAATTAATATCGCAACCTTTTGATTAACCTAACATCAACACAATTCCTTTGGGGCTAAATCATGAAATACACTCAGCAAGAAAAACTTCAGACCATGATGCTTTGTGAGATTTTTAGAGCATTGAATATAAAAAACTCCTTCAACCCTGACCTCATTGATGAAGCGTTAAGCACTGATCAGTATTGGGCAATCGATTGGGAATATCCCAGCCTTCACTCAGATGAAGATACGCCAGAGAATGTGAAATTATTTGTCGACACGTTTGACATGTATAGAATTCTCAAATACACATACGACCGCTTGGATGAGCAGGGTAAAGCTGAGGTTGCACAATCTGTATCAAATTTTGATGCGGAGTATCACCTGCAATTCCCGGGATTCGACGGGAACAATGAAACAGAATATCTCATTATTGGTGGGTTGCTAAAAACCATGGGGAGATTCTCGGGTGATGATAATTTAACAAATAACTCACATATGCCATCGGTGGGGATTTATGCCCACATGCTTGAGGTGTTCCTGCCAGCAAAAACGAAACAATGGTCTCATGGTATCGGCATACCCAAGCAAGAGCTTATAAACACATTAAATGCTCGCGTCCATCCTGAATATCTCTGATGAATTTGCCCGCAATATGCGGGCATTAACTTTAGGCACTGCTAATTCGAAAACGGATGAAAGACAGAAATATTTTTTTCAAAACAAGGAAACTAGACTCTGCCTAAAGGCGTTATGATTTGAATGTGGGCAACCCTTCTTGTTTCCGCCATAGCCTCACCGTCGTGACAACTTTTTCGGGCGTCAACTCATCGTCATCGCTGTAATAAATCAGATCAGAACCCTCAGGATGCTCTGTAACTGCAATGAAATTTTCAAGCAATTCGTCCTGAAAACCTTCACCGCCTTCAGCGCTAAAAATCAGGCTTACCAGTCGAGTGAATTCTGCTTCCGTATACTCTTCGAACCTGTGCTTTAAATTCATTGTTAATCCTCTTTTTGGAGATCGATGTTATCTCATGAATTTACTTTAAGCACCTGCTGTTAAAGTACTACTGCAATACGGCCGTTGGCGTACTGTCGACGTCGATTCACTTTCTAACGGTGGAATAATCACGATGTGAGGCGGGATGTCATTCAAGGGTGGTGATAACCGTTATGAAGGCGGTTCGTGACTTTCAGGCCTCGCCTTCACTGAATTGCAATATCCAGTGTTAGCTACAGTTGGTCACGCCAGTAATCGACACTGGCTTCCAATTCTGGCCTATCCCATCTCCAACGGGCCATTTCTCGTGCTCCTTTACTCGCTTTCGATTTACGATCATCACGAATGCGACATGCTTGCTCGAACCTCTGCTGCTCGGACAATTCACCACGGAGTAGGCTGTCGATGTGCAGATCACATCAGACGGCGAAGCTTGCATCGCACCATCGAGCAAATGCCACAGATAACTTAGGATGCAACCAAGTGCCGCCGCCCCTGTCCTTTCGAGCCTTGCTCGTTCTTACATAACTGGATTGTGAGGGATGTAGAATTTTAGATTCGTTACCGGTGAGTGCTTGATCTAACGAACGGACATATTCAAGCGTTTCAACTAATCGCTTCCAGTTATCGACTCGCTTACCGAATCGTTCAGCCACACCAGTGACATTGACCCAGCCATCAGTATTGAAGCAAACAGCTTCGCCTTTGTATTCCAGTGGAATCACGTTCATGAATTATACCTTTTAGAAAGTGAGCCTGTTCGCACAGAAAAGCCGCCCGAGAGAGGTAGCCGCCTTTAACGGCTTTTCTCAGGCTCACTTTATGAAAGGCTCTCGTTATACGCGCATGCGATTGCGCAGATTGAAACTATGTCGTAAAAAAGCCGCACCTGATAAGGCGCGGCCATAAATGTTAAATGTCTTCTGGATTGGGTAATTGCCATCGAGCACAATCGAAACTGCTAGAACTTTAGCTACTCTCCATCAGCATCAAGAACACTGGCATCTACTTCTACCCGCTCACCCAGAGACCAGCCTTTCTTGCCCAGTATGCGATCCGGCGTCACGTCAGGTACGTTGAAGTAGTATAAGTGCCCATCATCACCAGACTGACTGTTGTCTTGGTGAATATCGTTAGGGCTAAGCCCCATTTCCAACAGTTCTTCCTGAGTGAGGTCCAGATGCTTGGCTAATTTTGAAAGATTCATGATTTGTCTCCTTCAACATGGTTTTGGCTGTTCAGCTTTTACTACTTGTCCTTAAAGGGATCTCGCTTATGGTCTTTGCTGTCATCACGCGTACGGGGGATCTCACCGTGTTCATTGGGATTGTCTTTTGCCGGATGATCGTCTTCTTCGTAAGCGTTGCCCGCATTAGGTGCCGCCTCAGGTAATCCCTTGTGGACATCCCCTTCTTTCTTGCGTTGCTCATTAGAATTATGGTCTTTCATAAATAACCTCACTGTTAATGTTGTTTAAATGTAGGCCATATTTCAGACTAGGGACTCAAAGTTAAGTAAATACCAATCAAAGCCTTTAAAGAAACCCTGAAATTAACGCCCGGAAAAATTAATCGCCTTAGCAAGAAAAGCAGTAACGAGAGGCATTAATTAACGGTTCGCTTACCCCTGGTGATACCTGTTATTGCTTGAGCGAGTCTCTATTCAATGAGATAGTTTTCATGCAGTTATCTGTCTGTGATAAATACTGTCCAATTGGAAATATAGGGAGTGACAATGTCAGCTGAGAGCAGAATTAAGGAACTTGAGGAAACCGTATTGCGCCTCAAGGTCGAGACCGATGTACTGCGTGAACTCATGATCAAACAGGTGGCCCTGAACAACATCACTTTTAAAGGGAAGTACGATGAAGTCCTGATTCAGATGGCTAAGGAGTACGAAGAGCGGGGGCTCGATACCGGCCGTAAACGCGCACTTCACGAAGCGATACGACAATATATCCGTTTTGATTCACCCTCGATTGATGGCAGTCAGCCAGCATAAGCGATCGGGTACCTGCTACGGATAAACAACAGAGCCGCCACAGGCGGCTCGTCTGACAGAGAGTGGTACTTTACTCACCGCACCCATCATCATCGTTATCAACTTAACGTTAATCAGCACCCGGACGCGGCTTAACTTTATCTGGTTCAGTTTCTGGACGTTCAGACATATCTTCCTCCAGCCTTCTCAATCGGTGATAAAAGTTTAGCCATCATGAATGACATCTTTTCATCCCTTTTGAAAAATGTGAGGAAGGCTTCGGGTAGAAGTTATTCCCTTCGACGCGCTTGGCTTAAAACATCTGTGTGATGCATTAAGTAACGTCTTATATAAGCTACCTATTATCAGATGATTCTTTTAAAAATTAAAAAACGCATTTTTTTCATGCCATTTAATGCCTGAATACTGACGTCACTGGTTGCTTTGGTTACGATCCACTGAATGTCTGGCATCTTCAATTTCTCGTATTGCGGCTTTATCTCTGTTGCAGTTTTGTAGCTCGGTGAGCAGTTTTTCATTCAGCTCAAGACTGGCTCCCCAGGTGAAGTGCTCTGGAAGTTCAGGTACCGTGCAATCGCTCAGTAAGCTTTCAGGCAATGGTACTGCGGGTGCGCTAACGTATTTCGTTTCGGTGCGCACGCAACTGCTCAACTGCGTCATGAGGAACAGGCTCAACAGCACAGTTGTCCTCCTTGACCAGTTTTCGGATGACAACCACCCTTCGCTCGCTGTTCTCCCGAAGACTATCTTTGTCCCTCGCAGATGCTCTTGCCAGGTCGTGCATGAGAAGTGTGGTCTGGATGACATTTCGGGTAATGACTTCTGCAGATAGTTTTTCAGACGCTAACTGCTGGTTCTTGAGGTTGAGCAGAGTTGCTTTGACATGCTGATTGTATGCCGTGAGGCCCACTATCAGATTTACTGAAAGCAATACGACAACCACCAGCAGAGATATTTTTCTTTTACCGCAGGTCATCTTTGTTTTTCACTTCAAACAGCCAGCGTTCGATCTGTCTTCTGTTGATGAGCCCCTTTCGCCTTACACCCTTTGCATAAATCCAGCGGCGCAGTTCTTCACGCGCTCCGTTGATATCGCAGGCATTCAGTTTCAACAGAAGTTTAGAAGAAGCGAATGCGCATGTACCTGTGTTAAATGCAAAGCTGTAAAGCGCAGCGCGTTGGTAATCATTGAGAGGAACATTGACGAGAGCATCTACGCTGTTTTTCACCTGCTGCAGATCGCTTCGCAGCAGGCCATCGCACTCCGAATCGGTATAGCTTTTATCCCTGATGACATCAGCACCGGTGTGCCCGTCACACACAGTTAAAACGCCCGCCACATCCAGATACGGGATATAGCGTCGCCCTTCCAGTCCATCTGAGCCGCCAAGCAATGTCGCGGCAATAGTGAGCGCACCCGCGCTGGCCACCGCCAGTAGGCGCTTTCGTAGGGCATATGAAAGAGCCACGGTTCAGTCTCTGGCAGGACTGCAATAACACCTGTTAGCCCGAATACTGGCGAGTGTGGCTTTACGCCTATAATACCAGTTCACAATGCAGGTCACGATGGCGATGCTGATACCCACCAGCACACCCAGTGCACTCCATTCTTCCGGGCTGAACCATGTCAGTATGCTGTGCACGATGGCACCCGCAGATGCGCTGTAAGCTGCACCTGTCGTCAGTTTGCTCATGGGGTTATGCCGTAATGAAGTAAGGATAAAACAGGCTGCCTGAAAAGAGATACTGTGCAGCGGAGGAAAATCTTGAAATAAAAAAGCCCCGTCGGTTTTGATATGCCAGGGCTTGTAAGCTTTTTTAGAGTCAGTGACCCATTGTTAGAGCAAGTTTACCCCAAAAAATGGAAAAGTAAATAGCAGGCTATTTCATAGCTACTGTGTATATCGCTCGCTACTTAGTGATGCGAGAAATTTGCTTGTCAGCCCAGGCTTCTTCTCTGTGCAGCTCCGCAATGAGAAAGTCCAGAAGTTGTTTAACGCTCTTGTTCCAGGTATCCAGAGAGATACCGCTGGATACCTGACACAACGCCCTGAACACTACTGCTGACGGGATACGTTCAAATCCCCGCCCGCCACAGCGCTTACAGTCCTGATAGACCGGTACGCCCTGCAGTTCGGTCTTAATTCGGTTAACTGACTGGCCCCGCCCCTTGCAGTCCTTACAGGCAGCACGCGTCATCCCTTTACCCGCACACTTACTGCACCGCTTACCTTTTCTGAAACCCGTGCTGGAACATGCATGGCAGGGAATCTCTGTCTCCGGACTTCGCGCGTAATCGAGGTAAGCGTAGATTGCGATAACCTTGATGACCGCCCTTTGCTCTCTGACACTTAATTTTGTCAGCGCCGGATAACGGCCGGACACCCTGAGGCCCACTACGGTAAGTAACTCAACAGTACGTTTTCTGTCACGTTGGCTGAGGTTCATCTTGCTGCAAAACGCCGAATAACCCAGGGGTGCCCTCTTTAACGCCATGCCTAGCGCAGCCATCACATCGGTACCAGAAAGGTTGTCCGGTGAGGTGGCTACGCTGAGGGCATGAGGTGAGAGCGATCGTGGAGAGTGATACTTAACAACACTTTCAAGTTTCATCAGGAATACTCCGTGCCGGTAAAGTCATCCGGCACTATGAGAGCGACCCGATTCATTTTTCTGAATGACGACAGGCACGACTGGCTGAGTGAAAAATGAATTTCTGTACAAACTTCTCCTTTGGCAATTCGTCTCTTCCTTTACTGTTTACACGGCACCACAGTTCAATGAGCGCTTCACCAGTATGGTGACGAGGGCTGGCGCCTTTTTTCCATCCAATAAGCGTGGAGGCGACGACATCCAGTTCCTCAGCGATGTCCTGCAACGAGTAGCCTGATCGGCTCATGTCTGACAGGATACGGAACCAGTCGATTTTAGAGATGTTAATGATCGGCACGCTGCTTCCCCTGAACTTTAAAGCCTGAGTAATTCTTTCAGATTTCTGACACCGAGTTTGTTGGCGCAGTTCTTGCGATGCTGGTAGAGCGTGTTGGTGGAAATACCCATCCAGGATGAATGGCAGACGGCGTCGACACCATTCAGAAAGCCATCGATGACGGTAAGTTCACGCATCGACATCTTACAGTTCCCCCGGACAGAGCAGTCACGGCTCATATAATACTCCACCAGAAACGAGATATAACTCACGGGCATAGACACATCCAGAACATGTTCCAGCTCACAGACGCGCGCCAAAAGGTTTTTTTTACGCCTGTCCAGCAACTCGTGACTGTCAGTGAAGATCAGAATATTGCCGTTGGTCTTTCTGAGCAGCGTTAAAAAGGTGCTGAACCAGGTCGGGAAGAAATCGTCAGTACCCAGGCAAAGAATGCCAAGACTGAACGGACCTGAATGCTGTTCAGGTATTCTTATCCAGAAGTCATGATCGTTTGCTGAGTAAACAGGGACAAGATTTCTTTTTATGCACTCACCTTCAATTAAATGAAAAAGACCGCAGTGCAATATATTATCTGCACCTATTACCACAACAAATCTTTTGCTACCCACCATAATATTAATTCCATCAACAGATTCATTATTTAAAGTAGATTAAGCCTTCCCTGGCGACATTTATTACTACTAACTTTCGATCGGGCAATCAACGCAATCGTTTACCTTAAATTTGCGGTTACATTTACCTTTTCAGCCATCACCTTTTAATATCAACAAAAAGCCACGACTCCTTACAATGAAATAGGATTAACTTTCAGAATGATTTTAGTTGTTTTTCTTAGCCTTAAAATCTTGTGAAAAATATATCTTTCGCGTGTCAACTAGGTGAGTAAAGCAAAGAACAAACGCAAACACCTGCAAATATCAACGGGGGATGTTTTGGATGAGGCTTTTCTAAACCTAACCCAATTGGGTTACCGCCTTATGGTCTTGCGTCTATAATTACTATAATCAACACATTCAGCAAACCCCACCCTGTTCAGGAGATTCTATGGGAGGCTTCGATCTGCATAAATTTCTTATCAACGATCAACCTTACACATTTTTATTCGAAGTCATCGTTCGTGTATTTATCGCTTATGCTGTCGTGTTCATTTTCCTCAAAATCTCTGGGCGAAGAGGTGTCCAGCAACTGTCGCTTTTTGAGGTCGTGGTCATACTGACACTGGGCTCTGCTTCAGGGGATGTCACTTTCTATGATGATGTCCCCGTTCTGCCCGTCATTCTCGTATTCGTGGTTCTACTCCTTCTCTACAGATTAACCACATGGGCCATGACGAAGTCTTCCTACATATCCACGCTGGTGGAAGGTGACGTAGTGACGCTGATCGCGGACGGAAAATACGTGTCGGCTAATCTGGACAGACTCAATATTTCAGAAGATGAATTCCTGATGGAGCTGCGCCTGAAAGGAGCGGAGCACCTTGGGCAGATTCGGCTAGGCCTGGTGGAAGTCGATGGCCAGCTAAGCCTCTATTTCTACAGGGATGACGAGGTAGTGCCTGGATTGTCGGTGCTTCCGGCGGAACACCGCTTATGCTACACACGTATTCCTCACGACGGACTTTATGCCTGCAATCGCTGCGGCGTCACAAAGACGATAATGACGGGTCATCAGGAACGGTGTGCAGAATGCGGACGTAACACATGGTCACTGGCGTTACACACCATCCGTACCTGAAGCGGTAATGCCTTTTGTGGGACTTACGGCAAGGAAAGGAGGAGAGCATATGGTCTCCTCCAGAATACTGAAAATTACGCCTGTTTAGGTTGACCGTTCGACGCGGTAAGACCGCCATCGACTGGCAGGTTCACCCCGGTGATGTATCGCGCATCATCACTGGCAATGAATGCAATAGCACTGGCGATGTCTTCAGCTTCTCCTGCACGCTGCAAAGGGATACGATCATAAAAGCGTTCGAGCAGCGCTTTATTATCCTTCATATCTTCGGTGAGATCGGTCAGGGTGAACCCGGGGCAAATCGCATTAACCCGGACTCCGTCAGCGCCATAATCCATAGCCAGCGCGCGTGTAAAGTTCGTTACCGCACCTTTAGCCGCATTGTAGACACTCATCCCCCAGTCACCACCCAGTCCGGATACTGAAGAAGTGTTTACAACATTTCCCCTGGTTTTAAGTAAACCAGGCATGAAGAAATGGGTACAGTGGAAAACACCATCCAAATCGGTGCTCATGAGTTTTCGCCAGTCCTCGACTGAGACTTCATGGACTTTCCCCTGAACCACGCTACCTGCGTTATTCACCAGCACATCGACTCTGCCAAATGAGCGCTGTACCTGTTCTGACAGCTGTTTTACCTGTTCCGGATCGCCGACGTCACACTGAGCAATCAGGTGTTGCGAACCAGGTAGTGTATTAAGTACGTTTTCGAGTTTTTCACGGGTTCTCCCCACCAGCACCACTGAAGCCCCTTCACTGGCAAAACGCTTTGCGGCAGCAGCACCAATGCCGGAACCTGCGCCGGTAATCACGACAACTTTTTCTGAAAATCTCGACATACTTACTCCTCACTTTTTGAATATGTGGAAACTAAGCCTGGCAGCCATGAACGGGAGTTCAAGCGAAGCAGCGCCAGTAGGACGGAGGGTAAGTGAAAAGCAACATGTCAGGCCTGCAGTTCATTGGCAAGGCTGACATGTTTTGGGTGACAACCTCTTAAGGCTTCAGGATGACCTTTGTCCATCCCGGCTCTCTTTTATCAAAGTTGCTGTAGCCTTCAGGCGCTTCAGCCAGGCTCAACCGGTGTGAAACAATTTGTCCCGGGCTGGCTTTACCCTGATGAATCAGGCGCGCAAGCTGGCGGTTATAGGCTTTGACGTTGGCCTGGCCCGTTCTGATAGACTGCCCCTTGAACCAGAAACTGCCAAAATCGAAAGGCATTTTTCCTTCCTGGGCCAGAGAACTTTTTGCACCTGGATCCTGAGGAACAAACACCCCGACGACACCGATGCCCCCTGTTGCCTTGGTGGATGCCACAAGACTGTTCATGGTGGCGCTGTTGTCTTCATGGCCATGCTTGTTACAGCACTGATACCCTACACATTCACAGCCGCAGTCCGTGCCTCTGCCGTCCGTCAGTTCAAGAATCTTCTGCACCGCTTCATCACCGGCCGCATTCACAGGCGTTGCGCCGAGCTTTTCTGCGAGTGCCAGACGATCGCTGTGGGTGTCGATAACGAAGACCTGAGAGGCCCCCTTTATGACTGCGGAGTGGGCAGCCATTAACCCCACTGGTCCTGCGCCGTATATGGCGACGGATTCCCCTGCCCGCAGACCTGCCAGTTCCGTTGCATGCCATCCTGTCGGGAAGATATCAGAGAGCATGACGTAGTCTTCCTCTTTATCAAATGCGTCCTCAGGCAGTACCAGACAGTTGAAGTCTGCAAACGGCACCCGTAATAACTCCGCCTGACCACCGTCCCAGGGCCCCATTTCTGCAAAGCCATACGCGGCACCCGCACTGCCGGGGTTTGCCGTCAGACAGAACCCCGTCAGACCCCTCTCACAATTTTCACAAAACCCACATCCCACATTGAAGGGCATACAGACACGATCCCCCACCTTGATGCGCTCAACGCCACTTCCTACCTCAATCACTTCCCCAAGATTTTCATGACCGAAAATACGGCCCTGCTCAAAGCTGGTTCGCCCTTCATACATATGTAAATCAGAGCCGCAGATATTGGTGGTTGTGATGCGAATAAGCGCATCCGTGGCACGTTCAATTTTCGCATCAGGCACATTTTTAACAGAGACATCAAAAGGCCCATTATAAACAATCGCTTTCATCTTTATATTCCTGTAAATAACCGAAGCACACTGACGCTTCGTTTTAATTGAAATGACCAGAGAATTAAATATGGCACATTAAAGTACATTGCACAGAAATATAACCGTCGCGCTTGCATATTCGCGAGGATATATTAATATTACTAAGGCAACGTGCACATGGCGTCATGTTAATTATTACTCATGAAGAGGCAGTATTATGACTCAACATAGAGGCGGTTCAGGCAACTTTGCAGAAGATAAAGAAAGGGCTTCTGAAGCAGGAAAAAAAGGCGGGCAGCATAGTGGCGGTAATTTCAAAAATGACCATAATAAAGCGTCCGAAGCCGGTAAAAAAGGTGGTCAAAACAGCCACCGCAATTCTTCCTGAGTTGCAATAAAGATAAACTTCTGGGGGCACCATCCCCCTTAGTGTGAATATACAGCAGGGAGCATCCCTCTCTGCTTGCTCTGACTGAAGTTTCATAATGAATATCAATTTTCTGTTTTCCTCGCGTATTATTTGGTCGTTTGACTGAGCGGTGCGACTGCTTAAAATCGCACCGTTTTTTATTTCTGAACGCAATGATGATCTTGATTTACGGTTTCGCTTGTAGTGAGGATTACTCTGAAATAACGCCTTTTTACCTTTTATCGCCCCCAGAAAGACCTACCCCTCTAATTATCTGCCATTATCCTCCATATTAATCCCCGCGGAGTCTTTTTATGTTTCGATTTTTATCTTCTCTGTTCAGCAGTCCGGAATCCCTTTTACAGGTGATGAGCCAGCAGGATATGAGAGAATCTATTGAGGAAGGTGACAGAATAATCATTGATGAGGATGGAAACGCTTCGGTTAATCCCTTAAGTCCCAAGGTACAGCGCGACTTTTCTCACCACGTTAAAACATTAAAGGACATTTAAATGGGTACAGCCATTTTTATGGTTCTGATGGTGTGCGGTTACTGGTACACCAGCCGGGATATGTCCAGCAGGTTGAAAATCAAACGTTCGATCGGCTGGGATGTATATTTTTTGATCGCGTTGTATGGCTGTATTTTTGTTCTTCAGGGCGTGCTCGCAACGGGACTTGTCTGGCTGCTGTTACTTGGCGCATCTGCTATGAATAACACGTTTGCGCTGAGTGACGTGGTACACGCCCGATGGCATGTGGAATTCATGACATGGAGTTTCCTGGGTATTCAGGCCCCCGTGGTTATCATGCTGGCGTTCGCGGTGCTGTTTTGTGTTTACCGATCAAACTGGGCAGGCAGTGCCCGCCTCACCGCTTCCAGTCGGAAAGACCTGTATCAGCGCCTGTCACGGTCCAATGGTATTGAACAGATGCTGTTACAGTGTATGGAGGAAGGTGAACTGGCGTGGGTAACACTCAAGTCCCGTCGGATTTATATCGGTATGATCCACGCAGCCACATTCGAATACGCCAGTACTGCAAATATTGTTCTTATCCCTATGCTCAGCGGTTACCGCGATGCGCGCACACTCAATCTTGCTGTTGAGCATAATTACAGTAGCTGGTATCACGAACACGGGATCGATTTCACGTCTAAACCTAAATGTGCGCTGGAATTTCGCAAAGTGATTATGGTGGATCAAATCGAAAGTCTTTCCTTGTTTGACCCCGCCAGCGCTAGCGCACTGGCGATGGGTACAACGAATGATATTCATCAATGACCGTTTGGCTTAACCACCAACAGGGAACTAAACTTATTATCCATCCAGCGAATACGAGGAGAACGTGATGACCGATCGTCCCGTGAAAGGCGACCAACCGGATTATAATCCACGTAAACAATCGCCTGACAAAAAGCCCAAAGATGACGAAAGAAATGCCCCGGAGTCAGGTGACAAACAACCTGACTGACTTAAAAACCGCCGAGAGGCGGTTTTTATTTACCTGCCAGACCAGATCCAGTCTTTGACTTCAGGTACATCTTCACCATGCTCACGCACGTAGCGATGATGTTCTGCGATGCGCTCCTGTAAATCATCCAGCAACTCTGGATGGCGCTCTGCCAGCCCCGGCACGTGCAGAATGGCGGCCTGCGCCAGATGATAGCGATCGAGCTCGTTGAGCACCGTCATATCAAATGGCGTGGTGGTTGTGCCCTCTTCGTTAAAGCCGTGCACATGGAAGTTGCGATGATTATTGCGCTGATAGGTCAGCCGATGGATGAGGCTGGGATAGCCGTGGAACGCAAATATCACCGGTTTATCAGCCGTGAAAAGCGCATCAAATTCGGCTTCGGATTTGCCATGGGGATGCTGCTCTTTTGTCTGCAACGCCAGCAAATCGACCACGTTCACTACCCGCACGCGTAACTGAGGCAGATAACCACTCAGAAGGTCCACTGCCGCCATCGTTTCCATGGTCGGGACGTCGCCTGCACAGGCCATCACCACGTCAGGTTCACCCTCACAGCCTGCCCAGCGCCATTCGCCCATTCCGGCTTCACAGTGCGCAACAGCGCTCTTCATATCCAGCCACTGGGGGGAAGGCTGCTTGCCGGCCACGATGACATTGATCCTGTCCCAAGTTCTCAGACAGTGATCACCAACCCACAGCAGCGTGTTGGCATCCGGAGGAAGGTAGATTCGTACAATGTCAGCTTTCTTGTTCGCGACATGATCGATAAATCCCGGATCCTGATGGCTGTAGCCATTGTGGTCCTGCCGCCAGACATGTGAGGAAAGGAGATAATTCAGTGATGATATCGGTTTACGCCACCCCAGCTTCCGGCTGACTTTCAGCCACTTGGCGTGCTGATTGAACATCGAGTCGACAATATGGATAAAGGCTTCGTAACAGTTAAACAGTCCGTGTCGTCCCGTGAGCAGATAACCTTCGAGCCAGCCCTGACACTGATGCTCACTGAGGATTTCCATCACCCTACCGTCACGTGACAACTGTTCATCGTAATCCCTGACCGGTTCCATCCATGTGCGCTGAGTGACGTCAAACACCGGCGAGAGGCGATTTGAAGCGGTTTCATCCGGACCAAAAAGACGGAAATTAACGGCGTTGCGTTTAAATATCTCGCTGAGATAGTGGCCAAACTGCTCAGTGGCTTGCCCACTGGTGCTGCCCGGCTTGCCGGTCTTGAGCGCAAAGTCCTGTATTTCAGGTGTGTTAAGTTCCTGACGTAGTCGCCCACCATTAGCATAGGGCGTCGAGCCCATCCTCTTAGCGCCCACAGGCGCCAGCGCGCGTAATTCTGGTCTGAGTTTGCCACTCTCATCGAACAGCTCCTGCGGCTGATAGCTGCGCATCCACGCTTCGAGGATCTGTCGGTGGCCGTCATCCTCCCGGCAGCCGGATACCGGCACCTGGTGGGCGCGCCAGAAATCTTCGACTTTCTTGCCATCCACTTCTTTTGGTCCGGTCCATCCCTTAGGGCTGCGCAGAACGATCATCGGCCATTTCGGAACTGTGCTGACTTCTTTGCCTGTTCGCGCCTGTTGCTGAAACATCGAAATGATGTCAAAAGCACGGTCGAGAGCCTGTGCCATCTGATGATGCATGTCCATGGGTTCGTGCCCACTGACAATGATGGTTTCATAGCCGTGACCATCAAATAACTGTGTCAGTTCATCATCAGTGCTGCGCCCAAGTACTGTTGGATTCGCGATTTTGTAGCCATTGAGATGCAGAATGGGCAGAACAGCACCATCGCGTTCCGGATTCAGGAATTTGATGCCCTGCCAGCTTGCGGCAAGAGGGCCGGTTTCAGCTTCGCCATCACCAATGACGCACGGCACTACAAGGTCAGGATGATCAAAAGCTGCCCCAAACGCATGAGCCAGTGAGTAGCCCAGCTCGCCACCTTCATTAATGGAACCCGGTGTCTCTGGAGCTGCGTGGCTGGGAATACCACCCGGAAAAGAGAATTGTTTAAAGAGGCGCTTCATGCCCTCTGCATCTTCGCTGATGTGAGGGTGAATTTCACTGTAACTTCCCTCCAGCCAGGTATTAGCTAACATGCCCGGTCCGCCATGTCCGGGACCGCAGACGTAAAGCAGATTAAAATCGCGATGCCGGATAATACGGTTTAAGTGCACATAGATGAAATTCAGTCCCGGCGTTGTCCCCCAGTGACCCAGCAACCTCGGCTTGATGTGCTGAGCTAAGAGCGGTGACCGCAGCAGAGCATTGTCCATCAGATAGATTTGCCCAACAGACAGATAATTCGCAGCGTGCCAGTAACGATTCAGCAGTGTGAGTTCATCAGTGGTTATATCCGTCATTGCCTCTCCTCCGCAGTTCAGACCTGCATTAAACCTAATAGAGAATGGGGAATGATGCGAATGCAATGACGCTGTTTAAAGTTCAGGAGTTCCTGACTGGAATACTCAGTAAAATTCACAAAAATCGCTCGGGAAAATCAGCTTTGATGGTCTGGATGTCATCGAAACGGCCAAATAATCTATACCGATTGAAGGCCACAATCTTATAAACAGAATCAGTTACGAATCGTGGCAGGAAGCGCATAACTGACAGTATCTTCCAGGGCCAGGGTAAATAAGCCATAACGCGAAAAATGGCACCGGCACGCAACCAGTACATGTCCTGTTTAACCAGAACAATGGTGCGAATGTTCTCTTCGGGAAGTCCTACAGATTTTAATATCGCTTTGCTGATGTCGTTCTGAATGGCTGAGAAACGAATGTCCTTTGATACACCCTTTCGAAGCAAAAACACGACCCAGGCATTACATAATTTACAAACTCCATCGTAAAGTATGACCTGTTTTGTGGACCTGATATGAGTGAATTCAGACATAGCATGACCTCTGCAACTGGAGTCCATTTGTCAGGGTTAAGAAAGGTTTTATTTAAAGCGAAGCGTCAAAAATCATGATAGCAAAAATTATTTTCAGGGCTCAGTCTGTCAGCGTGGCCACCCCACCTGTAAACTCAGGTGGGAATGAAAATGATAACCACAGAAAACAATTTCAGCCAGAAAACTAATTTACGCTGCGTTTATTTCACCACCAGGAACACTTTTCCTGCGACTTATTTTGCCACCCTTTCTTCCGGCTTCAACCGCACGTTCAGGGTCATTTTTGAAATTACCACCACTCATACTTCCACCTTTACGTCCTGCTTCACTTGCCCGGTCCCTGTTTACAGCAAAATTTCCTGTTCCACCGCGACGAGTAGTCATAGCTTGATTCCTTCAACGTTGGTGAAAGGTAAGGATTACCTTCACTGTAACCAGCCTGGTTGATAATTCTCCTTTAATCCATATTTTCAATGCAACTTTGACTAACGCTATCGTAAATCCACATTTTGTCGCAGATGGAAAGTAAGCCGAAATCAGGCGGGGTTTTCTGCTTCCTGCTGAAATTGCGGTCATTGTTCGCAAGTGAACATTTCGACTCAGGGCGATTAAGATTAACACTGCGCCCTCATGGTGCAGCCGGCGAAGTTAAATTATCAAAAGGGATAGCCTTTTTAGTCCCCTGCTGCCCGATTTCGTCCGGGTTTTTTCGCAGAATAAAGAGGGCTGTCAGCCAGACTGAACAGGCTCAAAACCGATTTTTCCTTACCATCCGGAATGATGCATACGTATCCTGCACTCAGACTGACAGTTTAAGAGGCGTGCAGCGAAGATGTATGTCGGATATGCTGATAACGAACCGCTTCAACCGCCTTTAACGCAATTTTTATTGGCCTGAATGACAGTTACCGGCGGATTTTCCAGCTCAACCACTCATCCAGTTCAGGTTCAGGTAGAGGGCGAGAATGATAAAATCCTTGAGCCTGATCACACCCAAACTCCCTGAGCACATCCAGTGTTTCAACATTCTCTACCCCTTCAGCCAGGACGACATAATCCAGCTCCTTTAACATTGAAATAATGCTTTTAGTAATAATGCGAGAAGCTGTATCTGTCGTGAGTCCATTGATAATGGATCGGTCAAGCTTAATAACATCAAGAGGCATACGGCGCAGGTAGCTTATATTGCTGTAACCTGTGCCAAAATCATCCAGAGATATGTTAAATCCACGCAGTTTTAACATTTCCAGTCCGGCCATGGCGGCGGCACTCTCGATGATTCGTTCAGTCTCCAGGCATTCAATTCCTAGCAATTCCGGGGATAGCCGCGCATTTATCATTTTAGTTTCCAGCCGGTCTGCAAATCCCTCCTGACTGAAGTCCCGTACACTGACATTCACCGTAACAGGTAGCTGTAGCGGGCTGCTGTCCAGTCGCTTGAGACGCTCAATGGTTTTATCGATAACCCACTCCGTCAAATCCTGTAAAAGCGTCGTTTGTTCGGCCAGAGGTATGAATACGGAGGGAGAAAGCTCCCCTCTCACAGGATGTCGCCAGCGGATGAGCGCCTCGAGACCAATTGGCAGTCCCGTATTCAGGCAAATTTTAGGTTGGTAAACCAGGTATATTCCCTGATTAAAGCGTATAGCTGTTGCCAGATCATTGACCAGAGTGAAGTCATCGGTGCGACGTTCATCGTTTTTCTCACTAAAACTCATGTAGGAAACACCCTGACAAATAGCTTCATGCAGGGCACTGACTGCTTTCCTCAAGACTTCATGAGGTGGAAATTTACCGGGATTGAAAAGTGCTTCCCCGGCATGTGTCGTCAGATCAACAGATAATCCTTCACCCATGTCAGCAGAAACGCCTGCTAATTTAGTGGCAACCCATTCTGCTGTGAAGTGAGTGGAAGCTTGGGTGAGGAGCGCAAAACGCCCTGTCGCAACTGTGTAAATCAAGTCATCTGGTCCAGGTCGCAATCGTAACGGTATGAGCGTGGCCATATCCCTGAGCAGACCTTCAACCGGGCCCATTCCTAATGTCCTGGCAAGCTCATAAGCGCGGGGGATATCAATCAGGTCTATGAGAATAAGACGGTAAGATGAACTCTTCTCCATTTTTCCGAGGGTATGGAGGTTACGAATTAATTGCTGACGATTAGGTAAACCTGTTACCGGATCGGTGAAACCTGCGGAATGCCAGGCCTCAAGAAATGAAATGACAAGTTGTGAAAGTTTTTCCAGCGTGGCGAGTTGGTCCGCACTAAAGCTACGGGGGACGCTGTCCGTCACGCAAAGCGTCCCAAGAAAAGCCCCCTCCCTGTTTTTAAGCGGTACCCCGGCATAAAACCTGATGAAGGGGGACCCAGTAACAAAAGGATTAGATGCAAAGCAGCTGTCAGCATGAGTATCAGGAATGATCAATGGACTAACATCATCCGCAACGTACTGACATAAGGAGTCGCTTCTCACAGATCCATCAAGGTCAAAGTTATGGGACGCTTTAATGTACTGATAGTGATCATCCAGTATAGCAATGAAACTGCTTGGAAAATTTAGCGTTTCACTTACCAGATCAGTGAATTTTGTGAGTACTTCATCTCTGCAGATGTCAGGCGATCTTAATGCCAGAATGGTAAGCCCGTTTAGTGCGTACATAGCTGAATTGTTCATGCAAGCCCCCACCAGAAGTCGGCCCTGATTTAGAAATTTAATTTAGAAATGATGCTTGATGATTTACCACCAGTACGATGAACATCCTGCTTCGGTTATTATTGTTTTGAATTGAAACAATCACGCTATAGTAAGCAAGCTCATGCACTTTGTCATGTAACTTCCATAACAGGATTGCTGCCATTTTTAGTCCTGAACGTTTAGAGTTTAAGCGAGGCGTAAACTGGGATAGCTTTTCTCAACCGCGAATTCAGAGATCGTATGGTTAATTTATCTTACACTTAATCGTTCAGTTCCCATTTCCCTACTTTACAAAAAATACCATTTATAATTATATGCGTACTATCCAGTCAGTATAAAAAATCCACCTGACTTTAACCACAGCGACTTCGGACTGAATGCCTAGGCAACTCCATATGCAAGATTGAACGGTAAAGAAGTCTCCGTTCTCTTAACGACATCTTTTATTATTCCTCACAGCTACCTTCTTAGGAGTCGTAATAAGTAAAAAACCTGAGGACTAAATCAACCGCTTCGCATGCAAAAAGCGAATCAGGCTTCTACTATTTATTCATCTCAGGACTACCTGCCTGTGATATCTCCAACTCCATTGCTTCATTGGCCCCTCGTTAGCCCAGCCCGGAAATCGCAAGCTCCGGGCTTTTTCATTGTCATGTTGATTGCACCTCGTTGTTTTAGATTCCTTCCATCATCCTCATTATCATCATCTCTTCGATACATAACTTAATTTATTGTCGATAAAAATTTGTAATATTTGCCTTATTAATACAAAGAAAATCTTCGCCATGTGAAAATCCAGCCCCCTATTCAACTACAATTTATCATTAGAAATTTTGAGCACACCCTGCCGACCTCATAAATAAATAGAGACGCCAGACATATTTTATGAAGCAATCCCCACACTTATTATCCAGCCAACATCAGAAAAAACCTTCCTATCAAACACGATTCTCACGTCTTTCCCGAGGGCTACTTTATTCAGGATAATGAATCGCACCAATGCTTTCATATTAAATATGCACGCAACATTGACACGTCACCACAATTAAACAACACCCCTTAAAACCCTACTTTGGTTGATGAAATGTTGAATGAAAAAATGCTTAATTTCATTCTGAGAACATCGATGTTAAATCCCCTCTCACGTATTCATCGCGTGTTTTTTTAAAAAGAAATATTAACGGGAGTACTGTGTGTATTCGATTAACGAAAATTATTCCAAAGTAAACTGGATGGCGATAACAGCTGTATCTCTGAGTATTGTGATTGCCATGCTTGACAGCACGATTGCTAATGTCGCCCTGCCGGTGATTGCCAGGGATTTTCAGGTTAGCGCTTCGGCATCAATTGTCATCGTCAACGCGTACCAGTTTGCAGTTGTGGCAGCGCTAGTACCTCTGGCTGCGCTAGGAAAGAAACTAGGCAATAAGAGTGTTTTTGAGACAGGTGTGTTGCTGTTCGCAATATCTTCGTTAGGCTGTGCCATATCGGATACGCTGAACATGCTGACGATATTTCGTGTGATACAGGGATTTGGAGCAGCGGCCATTCTGAGTGTTAATGCCGCACTCATAAAAGAGATCTACCCTGAAAAATTACTTGGCAGAGGCCTGGCCATTAACGTGATGATAGTGTCTGTCTCAGCTGCTGCGGGTCCATCGATCGCAGCCGCCATCATGTCCATGGCCAGCTGGAATTGCCTCTTCACCATTAACGTGCCAATAGCAATTGTGTCCCTGTTACTGAGCATGTTGAACCTGAACAAACAACCGATCCAGAGAACGAGATTCGACATCTCAGGTGCAATGCTGGTTTTCACTCTGACAATATTCTTAGCGTGTTTTGTGCTGGGTATGACCAGAGAACATATCCTTATGGCCCTGTGCGGTACCGTCGGGTCGGTCACCATGCTTTTATGGCTATTCGATAACCAGAGACGAAAGATGAACCAGGCTCTCATTCCCTTGTCCGTCTTTGCAGACAGGACGTTTTCACTTTCTTTAATGATGTCCACTCTATCCTACTGCACACAGCTACTGGCCTATGTCTCGCTGCCCTTTTACTTTCACAACATCCTGCATCGGGACGTGGTTCAGGTTGGTTTGTTACTGACAGCATGGCCACTTGCGACAACCATTACCTCTCTGGTCGCGGGGGAGTTGCTTAAACGTCACAACCCTAATGTGATTGCTTCACTGGGGCTGGGCATGCTGGTCTGTGGAATGGTCACGATGACGGTGCTTCCTGTTTCACCCGGGAACTTTGATATCATCTGGCGGGTCGCACTCTGTGGCGCTGGATTTGGGCTTTTCCAGTCACCCAACAATTATCTGATCATGACCTCAGTGGCAAATGAAAATGTCAGTGTCGCCAGTGGCCTTCTGGGAAGTTCCCGCCTCATCGGTCAGATTATTGGGTCTGCCATGGTCGCCATATATCTGAACATCAGCGAAGCCCATGGCATCACACTCAGCCTGATAACCGGGGCTTGCTTTTCCCTGTTTTCATTACTGGTCAGTTATGTCCGTTATATGACTGGTAAGAGGAATGGCTCAGGTTAAATTGCACCTGAGGTCAAAACTCTGACGTTTCTCCAGGCAGAGATTCAGAAAGCTCAAGGCCATCAACCCCGGCATAAAAAATTACCAGCTCGGTGTGTAGTTCTGATGTGTATCCGCGGTGTGCGCTGTTGATGGTTTCATTGACGGCCTGACCCGATTTAAAGCATCGAGTCTGACCTGTCATTTTATCTTCAATTGTTAACTCACCGGACAGGATGTAGGCGGTATTAGGCATAGGGTGAGTGTGCCAGGGCAAGTCGCTGTGAGGTGGAAGTGACATACGCATAACTGAAATCTGTGGTTTCCCTACCGGATATTTTTCATATTCCTGGCCATTCCATGCACAACCACTCTTTAGTATCAAATCATGTTCAACTGAATGTTGATTTCCCTTAGATTCATTCTTTGTATTTGCCATCTGGCCTCCTGTCTCAATATCGATTAGATATTATAGATGAAGTCCGGAATCATGCTTATGGAGTTCGATTTTCATAAAAATAAAGTGGTAACACTAAACTGAATACCTAGAACACGCACCTATTTAAAAATATTAACACCGCCAGACTGCATGAATATACCGCATGCTTCGTTTACTTCCCTCCACCGCTTATTTTTTAGACAGCGTTCATTCAATCCATTATCACTTTTTAACGTGCTTTGGGGGAGTACCTATAACATCTTTATTCTGGTTGCGGGCGTCACGCCTACACTGACTGCGTGGCTGGTTGAAGAAACCGGCAACCTTTATATGTCTGAATGGTATCTGATGGTTGTAGGGGTAATTGGGGTTGTAACCGGCTTCACTGTAAGAGAAACGGCGAACAAACCTCTCTATGGCGATACCCCTGCGGCCTCATCACTTGTAGAGGTTGAAGAGTTACTGCAGGAACATCACAATGGTATTGAGCAACGCATCTAAGACATAGATGAAAGAATTGAGGAACTGAAGAAAAAACGCCGCAATTTAGTTGATCAGCATCCCGTAATCACCCAGTGACATGTGCCCGCCATCTGAGGATGGCGGGTTTTGCGAAGACAAGTAGCTAATTAACTAGAGACATTCAAAATACGCAGTGCTTCACGGTTGAACGACGGTAAATCATCCGGTGTGCGGCTGGTGACCAGTTTATCATCATCCACCACGACCTCTTTGTCATAGAAGTCTGCGCCTGCATTCCGTAGGTCTATTGCTATGGCTTTGACACAAGTCATCTTCCGGCCTCGCACGCCGTTTGCGCTTATCAGTAGCTGAGGTCCGTGGCAAATGGCGAATATGGGTTTGCCGCTGGCGACAAACTCTTTGGTAAAATTCACAAAACGATCGTCACCGCGCAGGGCGTCAGGTGAATGGCCGCCTGGCAGAAGTAATGCGTCGAACTCTGCAGGACTGACGTGATCAATATCCCTGTCGATTTTGACTTCTGCTTTACCCTGCTTACCTTTGACCGTTTTCCCCGCTCGCATCTCAATGGTCACCACCTCGTGTCCTGCTTTGGTATAAGCATCGGCGGGTGAGGTGAATTCGGAGTCCTCAAATTCATCTGTGATCAGTACCGCTATTTTCTTACCCATCTGTCTCTCCTTGCTTTGAAAGCGCTTTGCGTATATGGATCGGTTAACCCATAAAGCCTGGTCGCCATAACGCAAAAGACAAGCCAGCCGGTGGCAGTGGAGCAGATGAACCTGTGAAAGTTAAAAACAAATGGCTGCCGAGAAAGCGACAGAACTATTTCATAACCTTCTGTTTAAGCGAGTTTATTTAAAGGGCTTTGATGTTTAGCACGACATTATGTGCAGTTTTTTTCTTATTTTGATGACTAAAACGTGAGTGCCCCCCATAAAGTGCCGATTAAATTTGTCGGAAAATTAGTCATTCAAATGGGTTCATTGCAAAAACTGGCCGTCGTGTGGATATGTGGGTAAAGCGCACATGAAAAATGGATAGTTGATACTCAGGCGCTATATTAAAAAAGTGCCCCATGTTCGACTGTAAGGGTAATCAAGTAAAAGGAATTCCCGCTCTGCTTCTTCCCTCCTCGACGGGATTTTTTTGTTTGGGTTTCAACACGTTGAGGATTAATACCCGCCTCGTTTAATCCAGGAAAGCAACTAAAATAAAAATGGTGTCCATGTTATTTAATTACCGCACTGAACTATAACATCTGTTTAGTTCTTTCGGATGATTATCACAAATGAACGGAAGAGCAAGGCCGATCATCAACACAATTCTGTTCGGGGGCAGTAGCGCGTTTTTTTACGCTTTTAGCAATGTGGTCTTCCCGATGATGAATGCACTCTGCAACTAAAACGATGGAGGAGAAATCATGAGAACGCTGGGTAACGCAACCGCAGCTCGCTCTACCCGTATCTTCTTGATGATGCCCCCTTCGTTACACCGTTTATTCCGGATTCGATAACAGGGCTAAAACTCTTTTTCTGATATCGTCAGCATTGTCTTCTTGACCAGGGTGATTGAACTTCACCAGGGGGGCCGAACTTTTCTCTGGTTCGTATGAATTGGTTAGCAAGCCGGGCTCACCACCCATTTTTTCTATCACTGAAGACAAAACAGTTATGGCGACCTTAGATATATAAAGGTCGAGCTGTAGGTCATTGATAGTCTGCTCGAGGATTCCAATGCGTTCATTTATGTCAGCCATTTGATCTCCTGATAGTCTGGGTAAGTCGATTTTCAGTTTGAAAGCGTAAACATCTTTTAATTCTAGCTCATACAGAAAAAGAGGCTCTCATGGTCCTGCATCAACCCCATCGGAGTAAAAAGAAATCAGGCGAAACATATATTAAGGAGTAAATGCGAAGCGGTAAATTTTCCAGGGTCCAAGCGTTTTATCTTTACCTTTATTGTTGTCTGCCAGGTATTCAATCTGGGGAGCGGGCACATAAATCCAGCCTTCAGCAATGACCAGAGCATCGGGTGTCATCAGCTTCTCATCCTGAACAAGCGTCTCCAGCCTGCCATCAGGCAGCAGTATATCGACCGAACGTTTCTCCACATTTGAGAGATAAATATTTCCCGCAGCATCGATGGCGGACCCACCGACTGAAGGAATATCCGCTACTTTTTCGATACGCCGCTCCAGTGCATCGTTATTCAACCCGGTATCGTGTAGTGATGCGGTGGGGATTCTATAGAGCGGCCCCGTCGGCGTCGCATAGTAAAGCCACTTGCCGTCAGGACTGACTTCAATAACATCACTGTGTACGCTGGGCCGTTTTCCGTTTTTATCTTCAAGAATTCGCCCCCTGTAACCTTTCTGGTCGATTGATTCTGGTTTGCGTAGCAGTTTATTTTCAGACAGCCTTCGTATTGTTTTACCAGAAATTAAGTCGTGAATTAGCAAACCACCCAATCCCGAATCTGTGACGTATACCGAACTCCCGTGTATACGCAGGTCGTTCAGTGCCCCGCCTGCAGGTAACGCTTTTTCATCAAATCGGATGACTTTTACCGTTTCGCCCGAAGATGCGTCAAACGCAACAAGCTTCGCCGCCCCGGGTGATGGCTTTTCGCCCTGAGGTGCGCCCTGATCGACCACCCATAGTAAATTGTCACCAAAGTGATGGCAGGCGTTAACATTCACAAGGGTGTCATGGCCGTCGTTTCCCGGTTTCCACCCATTCCAGTTGCCACCCGGGAAAGGTATTAATCCGGATGGGGTCACGCGTGCGAGCGAAGGCGAATTCTGATGTCCTTTGAAGCGAGGAAAATTAAGAAACAACGCTCCCCCGGTTGTTACGGCAACACCATTGGCAAGCCAGGGTGAAGTCGCCGCAACCTGCAGTTGCGGTTTAACGATGGACTCTGCCACAGCAAAAGCTTTGTGAGACAGGCATAATGTTGCTATCCCGCCGGCAATGAATTCACGTCTTTGCATCCTCAGATCTCCGAACATTTAGTGGATTCAGGTTTCAGGTATCCAGCGCTGCTGGGTGGCTTCAGCGTCATACTGAATATTCGAAGGAAGAGTGATGAGTTCAATGAGGACGCCAAACGGTGTCATTCCAAACCACGTCTGATTACCGGCACCCTCCTCCTGAGCAAAGCAATCTGAAGGACCTTCGAGCATGTCAGCGCCGTAATCACGCATTTTTTTCGCAGCCAGATTAATGTCATCTACATAAAGAGAGAAATGGTTTATGCCAGCCAGTCCGGGATTAGCGGTGCGATCGGTTACAGGAGGCTGCGTCTGGAATAATTCTACATTGCAGCCATTCTTCAGCCTGAGCATGGATAGCCCCGTCAGTTTCAGTTCTGGAGGGGAGCCATTCAGTGGGGCCATTTTTTTACCCGGAATAAACTTTTCTTCGTCTGCAGGAGGAACGATGCGATAGAGTACAGATGCGTCCAGCGCACCGGTAAAAAAATGCTCTGCCTGTTTTAAGTCAGAAACGGTGATACCAATACGTTCAATTCCACGGATCATCTCGTGCCTCCTTTTGAAATGCGTTAAATAAAACCTGAAGTTCTAACTCTGAATTTGACCTGGTGTGCCTGACTGTAGTCATTTGAAGGTTTAAGCATGATCGGTCAGCGCCTGGGCCGCGCATATGAGGGCCAGATGACTTAAACCCTGCGGCATGTTGCCGCGCCACTCACCGCTGCGAACATCAAACATTTCATTGAATGTTTCGACGTTCCCGCGCTGACAGAGTTTATCCAGGATTTCCTCCATGGATTTTTCGGCCTGCCCGGCTTCACCCATGGCTGCCAGCGCCTCAACCAGCCAGAAAGAGCAGGCTACAAACGTACTCTCTTCCTGCTCAGCTCCGGTGTAGCGATAAAGCATCGCGCTGCCATGGCCTAGATCCTGCTGAATGGCACGATAAGTAGCGCGCATGCGTTGGGGGTTAACCGTGTTCCCATAGTGATGCACCAGCGCCAGTGAGGCATCAAGCTTACCTTCGCTGTGCGGATAGAAGAGATACGCCTGCTTATCTTCAGACCAACAGTGTGCTTCAATCCATTCACTCATCCGATCCCGCTCTCGCTCCCACCGTTCTACCCAGGTGGGTTCAATGTGTTTGGCTTGGGCGAGAGTGACCGCACTATCAAGTGCGAGCCAGCAGGCCATTTTTGAATGGGTGTAATGCTGTTCTTCCGGCAGTTCCCAGATCCCGCTGTCTTTCTGACGCCACTGATCTGCGCAGTAGTTCGCCAGTTCTCCCAGCATGCGCGAGGTTTCAAGATCGAGAATGTGGCCTGCGCGGATAAAGAGTTCGGCCGTTGCCAGCATGTCGCCGTACATGCTCAGCTGAACCTGGTCACGAGCGTTATTGCCAATGCGGACAGGAAGTGAATGTTGATAACCGCGCAGAGGAGGATAGCTTTCGGCCGGGACTTCCCCGCCTTCCAGCGTATAACAGGCGCGAAGTTTGGTGCCGTGTCGTATTATCGTTTTAGACAGCCATGAAAACGCGGCCTTACAGTCTTCGAGGGCGCCTAAAAAGACAAACGACTTGATAATCAGACAGGCATCGCGCACCCATGCGTAGCGATAGTCATAGTTCTTTTCACCCCCTATTCCTTCTGGCAGAGAGGTCGTGGCTGCAGCAGCCAGCGCACCGGTTGGCGAGTACCACAGGAATTTGAGGGACAAAGCTGAACGCCTGACGTGGCAGGCGTAACGCCCCGTGTAGCTCAGGCTGTGAGTCCAGTCGCGCCACGCCGTATGGCTGGTTTCAATGCGGGAATCAATAGCCGTCAAGTCAGGAACTGCCAGTGGCTCCCGCTCCGTTACCAGCAGTGCAATCAATGAACGGCTGGCGGGACGTGTGTGAAGTGTCGCGCGGATCATACCATCGTCACGTTCCGTAACGATCCAGTCTTCACTGGTGCGCAGCATGGCCATCAGGTCACCAAGATGATAAACGTCTCCCTGACCGGTGCTGTCACGCCAGGGAGATCGTGTCTCCGCAACGGTGCCAAAGCGTAAAGTCAGGATAAGTTCAACTTCACCCTCAACCCCCTCAACGCGGCGGGCCAGTTCGCTCCAGGGAAGTCGACCTGCCAGTGTACTGTTGAGTGATTCTGTGATGAGTACGCTGCCCGACTGCGTAAAGAAGCGGGTTTCGAGTACGTTGCTGTCGGGACGATAGACCCTTTCAGTGCGGTAGTCGGATGAAGGTTCTATCTGAAAAAAACCGCCGATTTCAGGATCCAGCAGGCGGTCAAACAATGGAGGGGAATCAAGGTCAGGCGCACACCACCAGTCGATAGCGCCATCAGGAGCAATCAGCGCCACCGACCGACCTTCACCTATTGCCGCATAGTCCCCGAGACGCGCAAACCCATCCTCGCGCATCGGCGAATTTAATACCTGATTGTTCATGGGTCTTCCCTGCTTGCTGAGACAACAACGTGGCCGCTACACGAACTTCACCAATACTTCAGAGAATCAGACGGTGCCCGTGCCGCCATCAGAGCACCACACCTGACCGGAAGTGAAGCTGTTGGTGGTCTCAGCAAAGGTGACATAGAGCGGGGCAATTTCTGCTGGCTGGCCGGGTCGACCTAACGGAGCGGTAGCACCGAACTCCTCGATTTTTTCCTGAGGCTGACCTCCGCAGACCTGAAGCGCAGTCCAGTACGGTCCGGGTGCGACAGCGTTAACGCGGATCTGTTGCTCACCCAACTGTTTCGCGAGTGCTTTTGTGAAAGCCGCGATTGCTGCTTTTGTCTGGGCATAATCCAGTAAAATAGCGCTCGGTTTATATGCCTGAACTGACGTAGTATTGATTATTGATGAACCGGCTGGCAGATATTCCAGCGCCGCTTTGGTTATCCAGAACATGGCATAAACGTTGGTCTTAAAGGTCGCGTCAAAATCTTCAGTGGAAAGCGTGCGAATGGATTCATTGAATTGCTGACGACCGGCGTTATTCACAAGAATATCCAGACCGTCTAATTTTGTTGCAGCTTCTTTTACAAGTTGCTGGCAAAACGCTTCTGAGCGAATATCACCCGGTATAGCGACAGCTTTACGCCCTTCCGCTTCGATTAATTGCACGACTTCTGACGCATCCTGCTCCTCTTCCGGCAGATAATTAATGGCAACATCTGCTCCTTCACGAGCATATGCTATGGCGACAGCACGTCCTATACCGGAATCTCCTCCGGTAATCAGTGCTTTACGACCGGTCAGACGTCCGTTACCGCGATAACTTGTTTCACCATGGTCGGGACGAGGTTCCATTTCACTTGCCAGCCCGGGAATCGGCTGATGCTGTTTTTTAAAAGGAGGTTTAGGATATTGCTGGGTAATAAGTGTTTTGTTAGTAAATGAACTCATATCTCATTATCTCCTTGTCAGTGCGATAATTAAGCCTGGCAAAAATGTGATATTTGTCACGTAAAATCCAAAAAATAATATTTATGTATAAGCGAAACGTTCCTCATACTAAATATCCAACTGTTATTTGAAAGCAAGTATCGAGATATAATCTAAATTTTTGAAGCTTACAGGCGTGGTCGGGATTTCTCCCGAACCGCCTTAAATCAAATTACCGTGCTCAGACAGCTTCGCGGGTTTCAGGCCATGCCACAGCGCTACCTTCATGAGTAAACAGGTTACCCTGAAAATCAATGACCCCGGCAGCTTCAAGCCACATCCACTCTTCAGGACGCTCTATACCCGCTGCAATGACGTTGATTTCCAGTGCAGAACAGCACCGAATCACCGCCTGAACCACTGCCTGTTTTGGGCCGCTGCGATGTATGTCGCGAATGATCCCGGCACCAATACGCACACGATCAGGCTGAACGTGTGCCAGCAGCGAAAGCCCGGCTGAGCCATCGCCGAAATTATCAATCGAGAGGCTGATGCCTGCCTGTTTGAGCTGGCGCACCGATGCCGAAAAAGCATCGAGCTGTGAAATCACCTCCGTTTCGCTGACGCCCAGTATGACCTGCTGTGGCACAAGTTCAGCCTCTTTGATAGCATGCACAATCTGGTCGACAGCCCCATCGACAGAAACCAGCGTCATCGGCAAAATGCTGATGTACAGTGTCATCCCATCCGGACACGAACTGCCAGCCTTTCGTAATGCCTGGGTCACCGCACGCAGGTTATGTGCATAACGTTGAGCATCCGTCAGCACTTCCAGTGCCTCTCCAGGTATTGCCTCAAGTGCCGTGACTTCGCGTCCCAGTGGATCCACAACGGGACGAAATGTTACACCTGGCGCTGTTGCTGGCGTTTCATTATCCGCCGGGATAAACTCCCAGTAGTCTGCAGGCAGCACTTCGAAATAATTCTCTTTCTCTCGAGCCTCAACAAAGGTCCGGAGAAATTGCAAACCCCGATCAGCATAGGTCAGTCTGTATTTTGACGTCCCCCGGTCAAGCACGGCCTGCAACACGCTGCCAGAGTCATGCTCGCGCAAATCAAACAATTCCATACCGTGGTTGCCGAAGCGACGGGAGGGGGAATAGTCACGCATCAGCTCAACAACATTATGATGTCGTTTGTCAGCACAAATCCGTCCATAAATATCCAGAACGCCCTCTTCCGGCCCTTCAAGGATCTGGAAGAAATGTGTCCCGTTAAAAAGCAGAATGCCCGTCACCTGATGACAGGCATTTCGCCGGGTTGCTTTATCTACCATTCCAGGCAGTATGTTGACAGGGACATCATCCGAGAGATGGCTTCGATAAATTATTGTTGTATGCATTTCACGCTCCAGTAAATCGCAGATTGTCACCAACACATTATCAGGCTAGCTCGCTTTATGAAACCGAACCGGTATCAAGCGAAGCGTGCTAAAAACTGTATTAATTCAATCATCAGCGCAATAAGCCAAGCGAGTAACATCCAGTAATTACTTATGCCTTTTTAATGAAAATAAATTTGAAGTGAGCACAATGCGAACACATTATTGAGCTTATTCAGGAGAGCAGGAGTGTCTGAAAAGGAGATGCTGTAAAGTTCTCACCAAAAAATCATTTCATAACCACATGCTAACAAACTATAAAGCCACCTGACCTTTATGAATAACCCTAACGACTTTAATCCTTGCTGCTCCATCATGGGCGTGAGAGAAATAAATGCCCTTTCGGGCATTTATTTATTTCATACCTCTGTCCAGCCCTGACGGGTTAATGTCTGTCTATCCAATCCACATCAATGAACAAAAAGTGCAATCAGGATAATGATTGGAATTGGCACACCTAAAAAGAACAGTAGTAATGAGCGCATTTTAAACCTCTCATAAAATTAAGAATTATAAATCACGTTGACGGCCACCAAAGGTCGCACACAGGCTGGCTACAAAGGCACCCGCAAGCAGAGAAATGAATATCCAGAGCATAAGATAGCTCGTGGCTTTACGCGCGGTGTCCGCTGCTTCCTGCGCTTTATCCTTCGCATCTTTTAATTTAGCCTGTGCTTTGTCATAGGAGCTCTGAACCCGCTTTTCAGCATCTTGCTGGCTGATACCTGTATGTTTAGCAATCAACCCGGCGACATACTGACGGTCTTCCTGCGGTAAGGCTCCGGTGGTAATGCTGTTAACAAATATTCCGGACACTTCTCCTAACTGCGCAGGAGAAACCTCTTGATGAGAGGTCGATGGCGTTGCAGGAGCAGTTGACGAAGCGGGATTAGCTGCGTTATCCGGAGAAGTGGCATGATTGTTCTCCCTGAACATCGAATTAATAAAGTAATCCATTGACGAACCCAGCGATCCAGACGACCCGCTCGCCATACCAGCGGCACCTGCTGCCGTGGTTGCTGCTGCACCCCCCGCAACGGTACCGACAATTTTAGCCCCTCCTCCAACAATGGATCCCACTGTGCTGGTTAACAGCGCAGCTGATATGATTGCTGCAACCGCCCAGGCCAAAAAACCATGTGCGGTATCACGGAAGTAAATTTCATCAGTGTGCGTATCAACCCATTTCGTGCGCAGCCGCCCAGATAAGTAACCTCCCATACCTGAGGCAATAACCTGAGTAAAGGTCAGCCAGGCAATGGCGGTAATGCCTACCGTACCTGCGTCAAGTCCACGACCTTCCCAGGGTGAAACGGAAGTCAGACCTAAACCGGCACCGAGCATTATCAAAATCAAAGAAAGGGATGCCGCAGCTGTCGCGCCGGCAAAGATGGCACCCCATGATAGAGCGCTGGTATTCGAGGAGCGCGGGGGCAGACGAGTATCGGGATACGTACTGTTAACAGTAGATTCTTCGTGAATGTGAGTCATAGCTGTTTTCCTTAGATTAATTTTTTGTATTCATAACCAGGAACTGCCCGAAGAAACAGGAAACATAACCACTTACAACGTTAAGACTCTTAAGTAATCAGATGCAACCCTATATAAAAGGGAAGCGGTAAGACACAAAAAAATAAAACCATCTGTAGAAATGAAGATTAACTCCACTTACCTAGAATGGTAGATGGTTTTTTTCAAAGTGCTTTTTTGAATTTTAAATTTGATAACCATTTAACATGGTGAATGTTTATGGCGGCGCATCTATACCGCTTGGGCTAGAGTGAATTTCAACAAAAATACGGTAAGTCAGTACCCTTTCTGAGTATCTGAACTGACCGGTAGCGTGAAGATATCTTTAAAACTCGATTAGAAGCGCAGGCGAGCTTAATCTGTGGGTTGAAGAAGTCTCATCGATGCATCATTAATACTAACATTCTTTATGTACCTTGAAATACACGTTGAAAATTATCACAAGTGAACCAGGCTTAATTCACTAATCAGAGTGAGGTAAATATGCCATATAAATCACGAGATTCCCTTCCCGACAATGTCCGGAACGTCCTCCCGGCTCACGCGCAGGATATCTACCTTGCATCCTTTAACAGTGCGTGGGATGAATATAAAGAAAAGAAAGACCGTAAGGATGATAGCTCACGTGAAGAGGTTTCACATAAAGTAGCCTGGTCTGCAGTCAAGCAGAAATATGAGAAAGGTAATGATGATAAATGGCATAAGAAATGAATTTAACGAAACGGTAGATTCTCTGGTGCTCTTCTTCCTTTCGCTGAGCAAAGCAGACCGAAAGTTACGTGCCCAGATTCATCAGCAACGAGCCAGCATGAAATGAATCAATTTTCATGCTGGCAAATCTCGTCAGGGTACTGTTAAGAATGCAGGAACTTCACCTGATAATTTAAGCCAAGCGAGACAGTACGCCATCACCAATGGATGCCCTTCTAATCCCCTTCATTCTTCCTAAGCCAGAACAACGCATCGTCTATAACTTTGGCTAACGCAGGCAATTGGCAGTGACTTTTCTTCTTTTCAAGCATGAAAACAATGGCTTCATTATTTACGGCCATGCTTCGCTGAACTAGTTCAAGCACAGCTTCACCAATAATGCCAGTTGTGAGAGGAAGTGAAGGCTGATGAGATAACTTATGTTCCATGTCTTTTAACCTGCAGGTTCTGGAGAATTAAACGATGATTTATACTCATTAGACCTCATACCTGCAAGATGGTGCGCATTTTTAGTATAAATCTTATTTAACGTAACTGGATTTACACGGAACCAGTTTAAAGGGCCACATCCTCTTCCGATTTAACACTACAGAGTTAACCCCCCCTTCCCCGCTTGTATAAGACAAATACCTGACTTCAATGGATTTTCAACTCCTCCTTTGCTTCAACATTCCAGAAATTCTCGATGCAGATCTGATTCATGGTGGTGTATTGTCGATTTACGAGCTGTCCCAGTAAGAGAACCAGATAGATTTCACACAGGAAGTCAGGAAAAATTATTATTTCACCATTTTCACTGCAGAATAATTTCGTTAATTGGCATCTCATTATTGTTCAATGTCTAAACTTCACTTCCTCATCAGGCAAACACAGGAGATGTAATTTGCGAAAAATTCAGCATCCAAGCATGCGGCGTAGGGCTTTTATTGCAGATACCACTGCGCTGATTTTGTTTTTTACTACAACCGGCATTATTAATGAACGATGGGTCGCTGGGATGGCGTGGGATCAGGTACTGCATGCACGTTTAATTGGTGCAATGCTTATGGTGCCGGTTGCTCGTCCTTACGGTCTGTGGCGAGACTGGCTGATGAAACGCGCAGGAACAAGCCGGGTCTCGAAGCTGTTGTGGGACAGCGCTGCTCTGGTCAGTTTTCAGGTCCCAATTTATGCCGCCATTATAGCTTTTAGCGGCGCATCTGGCAGTGGATTAGTGCGCGGCACACTCGGTGCCGCTTTGATGATGCTGCTCCTCGGGCGGCCCTATGGAGCGTTCCTTAACTGGGTACGAAGCTGGTTTGGTTTACCTCCGGGAGGTAAGCGGCCGATGTCGTTGGGAGATTGAGGGCTATGACTGCTCAGTGCCAGGAGCGGACATCACTAATCAGGGACAGAAAGACTGAGCAATGTAAGTACTCAAAAACTTTCTGCCCATCAAGGGGAAGTCGTAAGCGATTTTAAGATGATTTGCGGGTGAACTGCTGCTCAGTAATAGTACTGCCCCATTGATCGCCTTCCCATTCTTTTGCTAACTCAAATCCGAATGATTCATACAATCGTCTTGCCGCGGTCAATTTATTGAATGTCCATAATTGTACCGAAGAGAAGCTCTGCTCATCACAAAATCTCATCGCTTCTCCAATGAGTTTTCTACCCAGTCCGCTGCCACGACAACCATCGTCAATGATGAACCAGCGCAGATGTGCCTCACTATTTCCCAGGTCCTCGCCGTCAATTGCAACTGAGCCGACTATGCGCTCATTAACCATTGCCAGCCAAATCTGATTGCATGGCTTATCCAGGCGAACTGAAAAATCTGCAAGGCCTGCGGCAACCTTAGCTTCAAAAAAATGGCCGAAATTATGCTCTCTGGCGTAATAGCCTCCATGCATTTCGGTAATACGACCAATCATACCCGCATGATAACCCGTCACTATTTTGACGCTGCTTTGCAATTTCCCTTCAGTGTGTTCGCGACTGGATTTTAGTGCGCCTGCATATGAAGAAAGACTCTGTGATACAGTCTCTTGCGTAAACGGATCGAGCTTATCCAAAGCTGCCGCGACCTGATGATCAGCGTAGGCATTAATATTATGTACAGTCTTTTTTCCCTTCCCAGTGAGGCTTAAAAGCTTCACCCTCGCATCATCAGCAGATGTGTGTTCTTCAAGTTCTCCGGCTTCGACGAGCTTAGCAAGCATGCGGCTGACGCTGGACTTCTCAAGCTCTAAAATCTGCACCAGTTGGGCGGCTGTCACTGCCCCATGCGTTTCAACTTCAAGTAATGCGTGAACGGCCGAGGGAGGATAATCTGTTGCAGCCAGACTTTGGTTCATGAAGCCCAACTCTCGCACCATTAAACGTGATGCAGCACGGATGTTTTTTATGTTCTGACGCTCTGAAATCATTAGGATTGCCCTGTGATAATAGTTGTAGAATACAACCATTGTTGCATGGTGCTTGTCAATCTCATACTTCATGTCCGATCTTCGCTCATAAGGGACAACCATACTCAAATCTCCCACATTGCAGGAGATTTGAGTATGAACACGTCACCGTGGAACAAAGACCGTATCATCGGCCAAAAAAGACCACTTCAGATATCTCATATCTGGGGGATCCGAATCCGGCTTGAACTGGAAGGTAAAACGCGCGATTTAGCTCTGTTCAATATGGCTCTGGACAGTAAGCTACGAGGCTGTGATCTGGTCAAACTCAAAGTATCTGATGTTGCATATGGTAGCTCTGTTTCAAGCAGAGCTACGGTGTTGCAACAGAAAACCGGTAGCCCTGTGCAGTTTGAGATAACCAAAGGGACAAGAGAAGCTGTTGCTGCATTGATAAAGCTTGGCAATTTGCATAGTAAAGACTTCTTGTTTCGGTCTCGAGTCGGAACTAACCAGCCCATATCTACCCGGCAATACAACCGAATTTTTCATGGGTGGATAGAAAAGCTTGGTCTCGAAGATTCGCTTTACAGCACACATTCCATGAGAAGAACAAAACCTTACCTAATCTACAAGAAAACCAAGAATCTCCGGGTGATCCAACTTCTGTTGGGCCATAAGAAACTGGAAAGCACAGTCCGTTATCTGGGCATTGAAGTCGATGATGCATTAGAGATCTCTGAATCGATCGAAGTCTAAGGTTGTCAGGGCTGCATCAGCAGCCCTGTGCCAACAGCGGACGTTGTTAAGCTCATGCAGTACAGATTCACGAAGAAAAGACGTTATATTTTGTCCTGATTAACGCGGGATGAAAGCTCCTGATGGCTCTCTTTTCGCTCGCTGTAACGATCCGCAAGATAACCGCTTTGTCCCTTAAGCAGCAGTGTGATTTTAAACAGCTCCTCAGCTACATCGACGATGCGGTCATACCATGACGAAGGTTTCATTCGTCCGTTTTCGTCGAATTCTTGCCATGCCTTGGCTACGGAGGACTGGTTGGGGATCGTAAACATCCGCATCCAGCGGCCCAGAATACGCATCTGGTTCACTGCATTGAAGGACTGAGAACCGCCGCAGACCTGCATTACCGCGAGTGTTTTGCCCTGCGAAGGACGAACCGCGCCTTCGCTTAAGGGTATCCAGTCAATCTGCGCCTTCATAACTGCGCTCATAGCCCCGTGCCGTTCCGGAGAACTCCACACCATCCCGTCACACCATCTGACCAGACCGCGTAGCTCGGTCACTTTAGGGTGCGTGTCCGGCGCATCATCCGGCAGGGGTAAACCGGAGGGGTTAAAGAGTTTTACCTCCGCGCCCATCTCCGTCAGCAGGCGACCAGCTTCTTCCGCGGCAAAACGGCTGTAGGATCGCTCTCTTACTGAGCCATAGAGGATCAGAATCCGTGGCGGTTCCTGCAGGTGGAGGCGTTCCGCGATGTGTTGATCAAAGCATTCTGTGTTCAGAGCAGGAAATTGTTCCATTTTTCTCCTCCGGAGAGAACAGGTGATTTCAAAATCAATACATATGATTTAGCATATGTGTATTCTAAAGGGAACGGAGTGATAAATGCTACAACCTGTTCAGTTTTTCAAAATCCTGTCGGATGAAACACGGCTCGCCATCGTCATGCTTCTCCGGGAGTCCGGTGAACTGTGCGTCTGCGATATCTGCGCGGCCACCTCTGAATCGCAGCCCAAAATCTCCCGGCATATGGCCATCCTTCGCGATGCCGGGCTGGTTCTTGACCGTCGTGAAGGAAAATGGATCCACTATCGTCTGTCACCCCACATACCGGCGTGGGCAGCTGAGACAATCACAACGTCCTGGCAGTGTATGCGGCAGGATGTGCGTGAATGGCTGGATAAATCAGCCAGCACCTCCTGCTGAGGCAGGATAACACATTCACATAATCATATATGATGGAGTCTGAGATGCTTTTGGCAGTGAGTATATTTTTACTGACGCTGGTACTGGTAATCTGGCAACCCAGAGGTCTGAGTATTGGCTGGAGCGCGAGTATCGGGGCAGTGCTGGCTCTTGGAACCGGTGTCATCCATATCGCTGATATTCCCGTTGTCTGGAATATCGTTTGGAACGCGACTGCGGCATTTATTGCGGTCATCATCATCAGCCTGCTGCTCGATGAGTCCGGCTTCTTTGAATGGGCCGCACTGCACGTCTCCCGCTGGGGTAACGGACGTGGTCGCCTGCTGTTCACCTGGATAGTTTTGCTCGGTGCCACTGTTGCTGCGTTGTTTGCCAATGACGGCGCCGCGCTGATCCTGACGCCAATTGTGATTGCGATGCTGCTCGCACTGGGGGTCAGCCATGGCACGACACTGGCCTTTGTCATGGCAGCAGGATTTATTGCAGATACAGCAAGCCTGCCTCTCATTGTTTCTAACCTGGTGAATATCGTCTCGGCGGATTTCTTCGGTCTGGGCTTTACGCAGTACGCCTCCGTTATGATCCCCGTGGATGCGGCAGCGATTGCGGCCACGCTGATCATGCTGCATCTCTTCTTCCGCAGGGATATTCCGGCAACGTATGACGTTTCGCTGCTGAAGGAGCCTGCCAGTGCGATCAAGGATCCGGCAACCTTCAGGGTGGGCTGGATTGTCCTGTTATTGCTGCTTGTCGGTTTCTTTGTTCTGGAGCCGCTGGGGGTCCCGGTCAGTGCGATAGCGGCGGCTGGCGCAGCAGTGCTGTTTGTGGTGGCGAATAGAGGTCATTCCATCAACACCGGGAAAGTCCTGCGCGGTGCGCCATGGCAGATCGTTATTTTTTCGCTGGGCATGTACCTCGTGGTCTATGGTCTGCGCAATGCAGGGCTCACGGAGTACCTGTCTGGCGTGCTGAGTCTGCTGGCAGACCAGGGGTTATGGGCAGCGACGTTCGGCACCGGCTTCTTGACGGCATTTCTCTCATCAATGATGAACAATATGCCGACGGTGCTGATTGGTGCGCTGTCGATTGAAGGGAGCACGGCGACTGGCGTCGTCAAAGATGCAATGATTTTTGCCAATGTGATTGGCTGCGATTTAGGCCCGAAAATCACCCCGATTGGCAGTCTGGCAACCCTGCTGTGGCTGCATGTGCTTGCCCAGAAAAATATGACCATCACCTGGGGATATTACTTACGTACCGGCATTGTCATGACTGTGCCGGTGCTGTTTGTCACTCTGGCCGCGCTGGCGTGGCGGCTCTCTGTCACTTTGTAATGAGATACTGATATGAGCAACATTACCATCTATCACAACCCTGCCTGTGGCACCTCACGTAACACTCTGGAGATGATCCGTAACAGCGGTAACGAACCAACCATTATTTATTATCTCGATACGCCCCCAGCTCGTGATGAACTTATCAAACTGATTTCAGATATGGACCTTTCAGTACGTGCATTGCTGCGTAAGAATGTCGAACCTTATGAGCTGCTGGGTCTAGAAGAGGACAAATTTTCTGATAAACAGTTAATTGATTTTATGCTTCAGTATCCGATCCTAATTAATCGGCCGGTTGTAGTAACACCGCTCGGCACACGTCTTTGCCGCCCCTCCGAAATGGTGCTGGATATTCTACCTGAAAGTCAGAAAGGCTCTTTTACCAAAGAAGATGGCGAAAAGGTCATTGACGAAACGGGGAAACGGGTTAAGTAAACTTTCTGTGTAATATTAACGGGCGCTCGTTTGCTATATACCAGCGTCCGCTGTTCGCTCACAGCTGCCTTATAGGCCTTGCCTCAGGCAGTCGCGTGCCTTCGCGGAAGTTGAATACACTAGTCTGTGTGGTTCAATAGGGCTCAGGTCACCGGCCCTTGAGAACTGGAGATAGCGAAAACTTCTTCGGTTAAAAGGTGTATTATTGTCTGGCTTAATAAGTCCTGACAGGGCAGAAATCCACTCTCGCTCAGATAAGTTTTGTTATAGCAGAGCCTACTGCCGGACAGGGCAGCTGGCTCATCCCGCCATTGTTAACTGAAAAACCAAACGTTAATAACTTCCTCCTGTCGGAACAGGTATGGAGATTATCTCCTGTAATGAACTTGACCCGCTATGCGCGGATATTTTTTGTCCACAAACCTGAAATTCAGCCTGGAATACAGGCAAAAAAAATCCCGCCGGAGCGGGTGTCATATGGTAGTGACCACACCAGGGAAAAGCGTTATTGATTACACCTCACTGAAGCTACAGCTACTGTGCATCAATTAAACTTTAGCAGTGGTTATGTTTTTGTGCTTCGGTCAAGAGCCAGTATTTAGTGAAAAGATACGTAAATACCTGTTCTGATAAACTTCGATCTGCTGAAAATCGTTAATTTTCTCCCTCGTAGTTATGATTAGCATGCTATATTTCAAGCTTCGCTTATCGCTAACAGAGGTCGTGATGACATAGCAAATTTTACGCGTTGGTCTGGGCAACTTTGCACATAATCGTGAGAGCGCTGCAGAAGCAGGCAGCAAAGGGAGCAAGTTAGCGGAGGCAATTTCCGAAACGAGCCGGACCGTGCCCGGGAAGCGGGTCGTAAAGGGGGAAAAGTCAGCCGGCGAGGACCTGAAAAGCAATAATCGTCATAGATGAGGTACAGCTCTTCTCCTATCAAATCCCTGCCGCCTGTCTACAGCATCGTCCTAGGCGGCTTTGGGGATAATTGATTTTCTATCCCCATGTAGGGGTAATTGATGCTGTAAGCAATGTCCGAAGTTCGCTAATAACTGCCGTTCGAGTTCCCATTTTTCATAAAGTAAAATCGGTTTATTAGCGGTTGTCTTATCAGCCCCCATGAAACCCATCAGGTATTTCATAATCCATGCTTGTGGGGATTGTGAAGTCCTGACGGCCCTGAGCACGTTTAGCCGCCCTCTTCCGGCCTTTCCCGATAAAACGTGCCAGCTTGGTCTCCCATTGCTTCTGGGTGTGCTGTGCGCCCTCTTCTGACCAGTAATTTATAAATTCCGCGACTTCGAAATCTGTCGCTTCGTGCGACAGCGTGAGGCCGATGTGCTGAGCGTTTGCCAGGAAGTCTGCTGACGGTGACCAGTCGGGAAACAGTCTGAATTTGCCCGGCTCGATTACCGACTGTTCAGGCAATTGGGTCTTTGCGGCATGCCTGATTTTTTGGGTCACACAGGTTGCATTCTGGCCGTTTCTCCAGAGCGTAAAACTCTGAGTCACGTTGAGCATCGCGTCGAATAGGTGCCGGTAGCTTCGTGGCTCGGACAGGCTCATTGGATTTTGTCTGGGATGACCAGAGCGTTCTGGCCATGTGTTATTTTGGTTCTGGGCAGTTTTGGATTTGAACACGGCCATGAAAATTCTCTCGCGCGCTCTGTGTGTTGTTTTATGTTTTGATCTTAGTGTTTTAGATCTTAAAAAACTAAAACGGGTGTGCGCGCGCGAAGGTATAACACGCGAGAGGCGTCGAGGAGCGTGATCCGTGACGCTCTGCGTAACGCCAAAATCACCGAACGTAACGCTTTCCGCACTGCCCGAAGTGACGCCTGAAACACCGTGCGTCACGCTTTCCGCGACTCGTGGAGTAACGTCTGAGGCACCGACCGTAACGCGTTCCGTAACGCTTTCCGCACTGCCCGAAGTGACGCCTGAAACACCGTGCGTCACGCTTTCCGCGACTCGTGGAGTAACGT